>JBMFOP010000005.1:7183-56720 GCA_049969675.1 Myxococcota bacterium
GAGGGTGCGCCCTGTGACCCAGCCCTTAATAATTGTCCAAATGGGCAGTATTGCAGTGAAGAGGGGATATGTAGATATGGCAGTAAAGATATCAGTATTAAACCAAGAGATGTCTCTGGAGCAGATGTATTGGATGCCTCAAAGGATGCTATTACAGATATAGGAGATGTTGAAGAGGTCAAGGATTATGTAGATGCGGCAGTAGATATTGAAGATATTGAGTTTGATATTGAAGATGTAGAGTCTGACATAAGGGATGTTGAGGATGTGGTTGATATATTGAATGATATTGGTGATTCCGGGGATGTATCAGATACAGAAGACATAATGGATATCTCTGATACTGGATGTGTTAATGTGTGTAGTGAGGGGCAGATACAATGTATAACAAACAATAGTTTTAATGAGTGCAGGCAGAACCAACAGACCGGTTGTTATGAGTGGGATACTGTTGAGAAATTCTGCAATACTCCGCCGGCAAATTACTGTAAATCGGGGAATGAGTTAGTAGTTTATGAGCCGAATGGTATTTGCGAAAAAGACCATTGTAAATATAATTCAAAGATTATAACCTGTAAAAATGGTTGTGAAAATGGTGAGTGTAAGAATTGTATACCTGATTGTAGTGGGAAGGAGTGTGGGGATGATGGGTGTGGAGGGAGTTGTGGGAGTTGTGGGAACAATGCATATTGTAATTCTGACAGATGTAATTGCTATGATGGATTTGGAAATTGCAATAGTAGTTGGGCTGATGGGTGTGAGATTGACCTGAAGACAGATGTTGATAACTGTGGATATTGTAGTAATGTATGTAAAGTAGTAGCAAATGGAGAGAGGGAATGCTTGAATAAGACATGTAGAATCAAGACCTGTTATTTCCCTTATGGTGATTGTGATAATATTTATCAAAATGGCTGTGAGACCTCTCTGACAACAGTAGATAGATGTGGTGATTGCAATAATGACTGCACAAAACTTGGTTGGGCAAATGTGCAGGAATATAAATGTGATTCTGGATTTTATAGATACTTTTGTAATATAAGTATGTGTGAAGTCAATTGGGCAAACTGCGATGACATACTTAACACTGGCTGTGAAGCCAACCTTACAACCGATAAAAATAATTGTGGGAGTTGTGGGAAATTCTGTGATGAAAATAAAATGCATGTAAATAGTGCTTTTTGTAGTAATGGTAATTGTGATTATGACTATTGTAAAATCAGCTGGGAGGACCAGAATTTTTCACGCTCAGATGGATGTGAATCCTATAATTACTTCCCCAAGACCTATGGTACTAATAGTGGTGAAGAGGCAACATCAATAATTCCGGTTGATGATGGGTATCTAATAGTTGGAAATTCAAATAATTCCATATTGATTATCAGAGTGGATTTAAATGGTAATATTAGGTGGTCAAAGTTGTATAATAATGATGTTTCTCTCGGATATTCTTTCTTTGCAAATTCTGCCATACTTGAGCCAGGGCCAAATATAACTCCACCGTCTTACATTATTGCAGGTTCAGTAAAATATCCTTCAGGTGATAATGACCTGATAGTATTCAAAATAAATGATAATGGGGATGTAAAATGGACCTTCATATATACATCTCAAGACAATGATGTAGCCACATCCATATTGAAGATAAGTGATGGATATCTTGTATTGGGCAGGAATATAAGTTATATCGGGAGTAATATAAATGCACTTGTTATAAAGTTGGATTCTAATGGAAAATCTAAATGGGGATATATCTACGATATGGATAGTCAGTCTCAAGATATCGCCTCGGAGAATATCTTTTCTGCCATTGACTATGGGAGTGGATATTTAATAACTGGCTCAACTGAAATTAATAAGAATAGTGATGTATTGCTGATGGGTATTGAGTATAATGGTGATTTTGATAATGCAATAAGAATCGGCACTGCTAATCAAGAGTATGGGAAGGCAATAAATTCTATTTCTGATGGGTATATAATATCTGGTTTTCTGCTGGATGCAAATAGGAAAGAAGATGTAATATTTATGAAGTTAGATAAATCTTTAAACTCTGTCAGTGGATACACATATGGTAATAGTAATAGCAACCTGTTAATCAATATGACTAAGTTAACTGACAATAGTGGATTTGTCCTTGCCGGACAGACAGCGACTGACATTAATTCTTATGATGCATTCCTGATGAAAGTGGATAATTATGGTACGATTATATGGCAGAAAGGGTATGGTGGCTCTAACTGGGATATGTTTAATAATGTAGCATATACACCATTTGATAGTGGATATATTGCACTTGGCAAGAGCATATCCTTCACATCTTCATATGACCTCTGGGCGGTTAAGACTGATTCTAATGGAGGTGTATCTGGTACTTGTCCACCCGCCATTCCATATACCCTAAATTTTTATTCTGCTAAATTTTACCCACAAATTATTAGTTATAAGATGAAAACTAAAGGCATTACTTTTGTGCCGGGAGTACTTAATATTATTGCCAGTGATGTTAAACTTGATTCTAATATGCAATGTAGCGCCCCATAGTAAAGGTTATCTCTTCTGGCAATTGTTTTATAAATCTTTTACCTGCATTTAATAAACACCAATGAAGGTGTGGTGTAAATATGTTCCCTATTCTAATACTTTTATTTTAATCTTCTTAAAGCAGATTATTCTGAACAGCAGTGATACTGCAAATTTTTTTTATTGAGGCCTTATTCACAAAAATAAGATTTTGGGCAGAGGCTGAATCTGGTGACTTAATCTGGCAGAAAATATGAAATGTTGATTCCATTTTAAAAATAAGATTTAGAACTTACTTTATAATGAATCAGATTTAGACTTTTGTTTCTAGGAACTATTGAAGAGAACTTTTTTGGACAGAAGTAAAAAAACTATTTACATATTTACACTTTGATATTATAAAATTATACGAGGATTTGTGGAGAGTTATTATGCCCAAATTTAGACTGATTGTCAATGATAGAGAAATGGAATTTGAATCAGATGAGTTAAGCATCTCTTTATTACTTGAGCATTTAAATATTGAAAATACAGGAATAGCAATATGTGTCAATGGAAATGTGGTGCGTAAAAGGGATTTCTCTAACTATATATTGAAAGAAGGGGATAGGGTAGATATTATAACTATGGTGGGAGGTGGTTGATGGATAAGCCATTAAAGATTGCCGATAAAGAATTTAAATCAAGACTCTTAATTGGGACGGGGAAGTTTGCATCCTCTGAACTTCTTAGGAAGGCAATTGAGGCATCCGGTTCTGAGATTGTTACAGTGGCAGTAAGAAGGGTAGATATAGAAAATAGGGAAGAGCCAATACTCAAGGCTATTGACCGATCAAAATATCTGCTTCTGCCCAATACAAGCGGGGCTCGGGATGCAAAGGAGGCTCTAAAGGTAGCACAGATTGCACGGGAGGTACTTGAGACCAACTGGATAAAGCTTGAGGTCACACCAGAGCCAAGGACCCTTCTACCAGACCCTGTTGAGACATATCTGGCGGCAAAGATGATGATTGAAGATGGTTTTGTAGTTCTGCCGTATATTCCAGCTGACCCCATTCTTGCAAAGAGACTTGAAGATCTGGGCTGTGCAACGGTGATGCCGCTTGGCTCTCCGATAGGTTCAAATAGAGGTATCAGAACCGAAGATGCTATAAGGATAATTATTGAAAATTCAAATGTCCCGGTTGTGGTAGATGCTGGAATCGGGGCACCATCACATGCGGCTTTTGCAATGGAGATGGGTGCCGATGCGGTGCTTGTGAATACCTGTATCGCAACAGCAAAGGACCCAATTCTTATGGCGGAGGCGATAAAAGAGGCAGTAATATCTGGAAGAAAGGGGTATCTATCAGGTATACCTCCTCAGAGCATTTATGCAAGGGCATCCAGTCCACTCAAAGGGAGAATATTCTGAGAAAATATGGATTTTTACGATATCATAAAGGATGTTGATAAGTCTGCATTCTATAATCAGATTGAATCGGCGACAGAGGATGATATTGAATTTGCCTTTAACAAGGATTCATTATCTATATCTGATATCCCTGTACTGCTCTCAAAGAAGGCAGAGTCATATATAGATCTCCTTAAAGGGCGTGCACTCAGTATAACAAGGCAGAGATTTGGGAATAATATTCTGCTTTACGCCCCTCTCTATTTGAGTAGTGAGTGTGTAAATGATTGTGAATACTGTGGTTACAGGATTTCAAAGAATAATAAGAAAAAGACTCTCACTCTTGATGAGGTAATGGCTGAGGCGGAGAAGCTATATAATATGGGATTTAAACATATCCTTCTGGTCGCCGGAGAGGATAGAAGGGCAGTAAGTACGGAGTATTTACGAGATATTATATCATCGCTTTCAAAGAAGTTCCCTTCTGTGAGTATTGAAGTTGGTCCTCAGACAGAGGAGGAGTATAGATTATTGGTTGAAAGCGGGCTTGATGGATTGACAATATATCAGGAGACTTATGAAGAGGATGTTTATAAAAGATATCATAAAAAAGGTCCCAAATCAGATTATTATAGAAGGCTCATTACCCCAGAATTAGGACTTAAGGCGGGGATAAGAAGGGCTGGCATTGGTTCACTTATGGGATTAAATGATTTTAGATTTGAGTTGTATCTTATTTCATTACATCTGGATTATCTTATGAGGAGATACTGGAAGGCGTTCTATACTGTCTCCTTCCCACGAATTAGAAGGAGTGTGGCTGATTTTAAAGTCCCTCATCCTGTTAGTGATGATGAGTTAATCCTTGCAATATGTATTTTGCGAAATATATTTCCTGATGTAGGATTGGTCCTCTCTACCCGTGAGCCCCCTCAGTTGAGAGATAGTCTGATAGGTGTTGGGATTACCCAGATGAGCGCCGGTTCAAAGACAAATCCCGGTGGTTATAGTCTGAATCTCAGCACCGAAAATCAGTTTGATATAGAAGATACAAGAGACCTCAAATCAGTAATGGAGGTAATAAGAGCAGGCGGTTATGAGGCGGTATTAAAAGATTGGGATAGAGCATTTCTTGGAGTAAGAAGAGATGAATAAGAGGGAGAAGATTGAGATTTTCAGTAATTCATTACTTTATCCGGTGACATCTGAGGAGCATTCAAAGGGTAGGACAGATGAAGAGGTAGTAAGGGCAATTGCATCAGGTGGGGCAAAGGTCCTTCAATTTAGAGATAAACTCTCAAATAAGCGAAGATTCTTTGAGAAGGCAAAGAGGATAAGAGAGATTACAGATGAGTTCGGAATCTTACTTATCATAAATGACCACCTTGATGTCGCGCTTGCAGTGGGTGCCGATGGGGTGCACCTCGGTCTGGAAGATCTACCGATTTCAGTCGCAAGGACGCTTGCCCCCGAACTTATTATAGGTGCATCAACGCACAACAGAGAGGAGATTATAAGGGCTCAGGAGGAAGGGGCAGATTATATTAATATAGGCCCAATCTTTGAGACCAATACCCATAAAGGGCACACACACTTTCTTGGATTAAATGGGCTTATAGAATTAAAGAAGTATGCAAAAGTTCCATTTTCAGTTATGGGAGGGATAAAATATACTCATATACCAGAGCTTGTAAAGGCAGGTGCCAGAATAATCGCAATGGTCACTGAAATCACCGAATCAGACGATATAAGCAATAAAGTCAGAGAACTAATAAATATCATTAAAAACAGCAATTGTTAACATATCTGTCCAGCATCACATCTGTCCAAAGTAATTTTTAGTGAAAGACAGTACGAGGCTTTGCTCTGCTCCGCCATTTCGGCTATCGCCAATTAGGTTTTGATGTTAATTTTGTGTGTGTGATGCCTTCGGCATAATCACAAAAGAATCATCCTGCCTCACGCTGTTCGGCAGATGATTCGCACTGCATAAATTTTGTGAAATAGTCCATAGATGATAATCAGTTTTTATCATTCTGTTTGTTATCTATAATTAACAGACTTTATTCTCATTAACATAAATGTTTAATTGCATTCAATTAAAAAAGTTGTTATATAGATTTTGTTTATTAACTCTGAAGGAGGTTATGAGAATGAAGAAGAGTCTCTTATTGATTCTAATCCTTGATCTTATTCTCCTGGGTAATCTCTTTGGGAAGGAGATTGTGCTCAACGACCCGGTGGGTGATGACAATGGCCCCGGCACTTACATCTATCCAACTGACCCGGTCTATAAGAAGGGCTCGTTTGATATGACCAAACTGGAGGTAAAGGAGAGTGGTGATGATATTGAATTTAAACTTACTCTCAATGCAAAGATTGAAGACCCGTGGAATTCTAAGAGCTGGCCTCAGGGTGGAAATGGATTCTCCATTCAGATGGCATTTGTTTTTATTGATACTGACCATAAGGAAGGTTCGGGAGAGGAAGATGGGCTTCCGGGATTAAATATCAAATTTGAGAAAGAATCGTTCTGGGAGAGGTGTGTAATAATATCCCCACAGAGCAAATCCAGATTAAACGATGAGATAAAGCAGAAGGCCGAGAAGTTCAAGAATAAGATTGTAATCCCTAAGAAGACATTTGTTCAGGGGAGGAGTCTGGTAGCAGTAGTATCTAAGAAGGAACTTGGGGAGAATATGGAGAAGTGGGGATATCAGGTGGTAATGCAGAGCAATGAAGGGTATCCGGATAAGAAGGATTTTCTGACCAGAAAGGTAAATGAATATGAGGGTCCACACAGATTTGGTGGAGGCTCTGATTATGATTGTGACCCGCATGTAATTGATATCTTTGTTGCACCAGCAAATGGTGGCAAGGAGGAGATAGATAAGCAGCACGAAATCCTAAAGAAATATAAATGTGACACTGACCCTTCAAAGTGGGAGATCGTGAGAATTCCAATGGTCTATAAATAAATCAGGGAAAAGGATATGATGAAACTGATAACCTTTTTGTCAATAATCTTCACTCTTTTAGTAAGCCCATTATTTGCCGATACATCCAATTTTGAGCTCTCAGGGAAGATATATAATAAGTGGCTCTATCGCAATAATGATTCACAGGGAGTTCTAACGCTCGGCAATCCGTTCTGGCCCAAAGAGGGTATAAGTGGGGATAATGGGGCTGGTTCTGAATTTGAATTGAATATTAAAGGGAATGTCTCACAATATGTGCTTGCCACTGTAAGACTTGAGAGTAGATTCGGCTCTATCTGGCAGGATTGGTGGGAGAATGGGGATATTAAATATGATAGCCCCAACACCTCCGGTGAATCGCTCGGGATGAACCATGCAGAATATATAAAGCTCAGAGGCTACAATATCAGGATGGCGCCACCGATACCTTATGTCACCTCTGTTAGTGTGGGCTCCTCTGATTTCTCAATGTTTAATGCCTATACCATTGGAAAGTCCCGCTATATAGATAGAGATAATGGGAAGGGGATATTCGTTGAAGGCTCAGATAAGAATAGGGATTTTGAGTATGTGCTTGGAGTGATAGCACTTCCGAAACTCTATGTGGGACCGGGCTGGTCAACCGGTATTGGAGACCCTATACTTACCAATCCATTTTATTCAAATGACTATGCCTATGCAGTAAAACTCAAATCTAATTTTACAGAGAGGCTAAATATTACTGGAATTGTAAGCCTTATAAATGATATTGAGGCGAATCTTCTTGACCCTGATGCGATTGGTGCCAGATATCCCGATTGTAAGGATGAACTCGGTAACCCTATTGAGGGATGTGAAAAGGACCATTCTGTCTCAATGGATTATCGTTATAGAAATTTAAATGCAACACTTGAGACCCAATATGATATCACTGATAAGATTTCATTGAATCTGCTAATAGGGTATTCCCTCTCTGCTATTAACACAAAATATGCAACCAATGGGGTAAAAGAGTCTCAGGGTATGTTTCCCATGATATATTCATCTGACCCTGTGAGCGATGCGGTTGAGAAGTTTCTCTTTGAGATTGTCCCATTTGATGATATAAACTACCAGTTGAAGATTGAACTCTTCAACTTCGGTGAGAACTGGACCGCCACTTTTGGAACCAGAAGGGAGGCAGATGTACTGATTACAGATGGTTTCCTTGATGGTGGACAACTCCCAACCCTCAATATCGCCAATGAGTTTATTGACTTTGATGAGCCATTTTATGAATCCTGTATTGGGTGGAGAGGTGTGACATTACTGAATAATCTAAACAGCGGCGATTTTATGTTCTCATTGGAATATACACTTCTGACATACAATACAAATAGACAGAACAGGGATATTGATAATACCTATCCGAATTTTACATATTCAGAGGGATATACTGATACAGACTTTTATGATTACTCCAACACACTTGATAGAGGGCGGGACCCGAGGTCAGTCTATAAGAGAAATCAGGATAGGCTGACAAATTTGTTTGTCTTTCAGACTAAATATACACCCTCTTATCTCTCAAGGTTCGGTTTGATACTCAAGACTAAATTTATTCTGGATAATGATGGGCGAAAAAAGGATACAGAGGATGATAATTATGAGGGGAAGATCCTTACATTGAGGGTAATGGCAGAATATCAATTTAATGACGAATTCAAGGCTGGGGTTGGTTATCAATATGACAACTGGGATGAGAAGAACAGATCCAGCGACCCCACAGAGACCATCTATTATGACTATGTCACTGTAAAGCATAAGCCATTTCTCACCCTCTCCTATGTGTTTGGCGGTGCCTACATCAAATATTATCTTGAGTATATTGATAAAAATCAGAATAGGGGAGAGCAGACTCCACACGAAAATATATTCAAAGTAATAAGGTCCAAGGCTACTATGGAGGTGGTATGGTGAAAAGACTATCTTTTTTATCCCTTTTCAGCCTTTGTGTGCTCTGTATAAGTCAGTGCGGAATTGAGCCATTACTATTTAATGGCATCTCTTCAAATGTCCCTTCGGATCCAGGTAGTGTGGAAAACAGGTTTCTTGCAGGGGTGACCAATATCTTTACATCAGGGACTGCTGACCTTATTTCATCTACGGGTGAGAGTGTTGCAATCAAAACCGGAAATATTGAACAGGATGGCAAGTTTGTGATTGAGGTTAGTTCAAAGATAGACTTAAATAATGTAATTATATTGCTTAAGAGCGGGAATAGGGTTCTTCTGGATATATATCCAAGGCTTACAAGGGCTGATAGTATCGCTATGAGTAGAGATGATGCCTTCAGGCTTAAGGTTGTTGATGGGCAGATAGATGAGAGGAGTACAGCATTTACAATTCTTGTTATAGAGAAGCTGAGAAAATCCTCTTCCTCTCTATCTCAGGTCTCCTACTGCGCTGTGAAGAATGCAAGGGGTGAGGTCTATTCCAAGTTTGAATCAGATTCTGAATCTCATAAATTACTGACTATGGTGGCAAAGATAATAAGTAGCGGGAGTGAATCTGATGGTAATTATTTGATGTTTGATGTAGTCTCATACCTGAAGGATAGTTCAAGGAAAAGTATTTTGTCAGAAGAATTCTTAAAAAATAATGAAGTGAATTACTCCGATGGTGATAATAAATCAGTACTGCCATTTGAGGAGCAGATTGAAAAGAGTGCATCCGAATTTGAATTTGTAGCAAAGTATGATGAGACAAGGCTCACCACAGTAATAACTGCAAATATAAATGAGGGGCTGCTGGATGGGAATGGCAATACAATTAATCCATTCAAATGGGCTACAAAGAAAGATGGTGCAAAGATGTATATTGCACTCGGGATTCATAAGGATTCTCCAATTCAGGATGAGAAGCTAAATCAGGAGGTGTTTAAGAACTGGAAACCAAATGTGGTGCAGATGTATGATGATGGAACAAATGGAGATGAGATTGCAGGAGATAATATCTGGACCATATCGTTTGTCCTGCCGAAAGGGTTAAGGATTGGTTACAAATTTACTTATGGACTTGCAGGCGATATCTGGACTGGAACAGAGGAGTGGCCTGGCAATCAGAGACTTCTTGAGATTGTAGATGTAAATGGGGACCATTTTGTAACCAGATACGATTCGTTTGGAGATGAGACAACAAATAAGGATAAGGCAAATCAGCTTCTACCTTCTCGAGGTGGCACCGGCACAGTGAACTGGGATACAGATGCGGACAAAGATGGAATCAAGGATGCACAGGAGAGACAGCAGGATTCAAAGGGCAACAAATTACCTATCTCAGGGTGGAAAGTCCCTTCAAAGGTCTTTCCAGCCACAATTGATGAATGCGAATAAACAGATTTGGCGTAGCCGAAACCAAAGGTTCTGAAAAATCTTCTCAAGCATTTTTCGTAGAAGTTACGATTAAAGAATTTGAAGTCCAATAAGTGCTGCACCGTAAGCGGCTGTAAGTTGCGGATACTCTGGCAAAAAGGGTTGAGTATCTAATTCATTTCCAATCATCTCTCTTATCGCTGGGTTTAAAGAGACTCCACCAGAGAGTATTAACGGCGGTGCGAATCCGATGCCCTTTATCATAGATTTGATTCTTTTTACCAGCGAGAGATGAAGACCTTTCAGGATCTCACCTGAATCAATCCCCTGAGCAAGGAGTGATATTATCTCCGATTCTGCAAATACGGTGCAGGTGGATGATATACTCTGAAATCTCTCTGATTTGAGGGCAATCTCCCCAATTTTAGATATGTCAAGTCTGAATCTTGACGCCATATTCTCTAAAAACCTCCCGGTCCCAGCCGAACACTTATCATTCATAACAAAATCGAGTAGTTCTCCTTTATCACTGCATTTGATTACCTTTGAATCCAGTCCACCAATGTCCACAATGGTGCAACCCTGTTTAAATTCTTCATAGATTCCTTTTAGATGGCAGGTAATTTCAGTGTATCGGCTCTTTGCCTCTTTTACAAGTTCTTTACCATATCCGGTTGAGACAATTGCAAGGTTTTCATTTATGAAATTCTTGAGTTCACCACCCATAAGATTCTGAATCTGACCTGATATATCCGTCTCGGTAGGCATTACCTTTGAAAATAGAATCTCCTTACTGTTGTTTAATACAACAACCTTAATGGTTGTAGAGCCGATATCAATCCCTATTGAACCTTTTGCTTCCATCTCTGCCCCTTTATCTGTTCTATAAATGTCTCAAGCCGCATCCTTGCCTGATTGAGATTAAAATCCCTTGAATCTGCCTGATCTGCCTCAATCAGAAAGGCGGGTATCCCAACCTCTTTTATAATATGATTCCTCTGATCAATCTGTCCAAGTGAATAAGGCTTGCAGGAGCGATTTGAATGCAGAATAAGACCATCAATTTCAAGTTTTGTGATTAACCTTTTGAATGTCTCTAACTTTGAATATGTGCTCCTGTTTAGAAGAACCTGAAGGTAGATATTTGCTATTGAATCAAGCGGTCTGCTTAAATCCATCAATGGAGCGAGTTCACCCCATGCATAACTGAATGTAGCGGCTATTATGTTTGTATTTGCCCTTGCAAGTAGTGTTGAAATCTCTCTCAACATAAACCATATAGGGAGGTTGTCCCAGAGTAGTCTTATCTCTTCGTTCTTAATTGCACCGATATTATTTTGGATTCTGTATTCAATCTCTTTGAGTAATTTTCTATAATAAATTACTGTGGATTTTTCACCTCTCAGATTTACGATTGGTCCCATATGTATAAATGTATCAAAGGCAGTGATGGGTGATGGGCGATGCCTTGCTGACATAAGTACCTGTAGCCAGAGTGAAACTGCCTCTTTTGAGTATTTCATTACTTCTCTGAGTCTCTTCTCTTTTAACTCCTTCTTTGCAACATCTTCCATAATTGAGATTGATTGATTGAGCTGTCTCTTTACATATTCTATCTGATGGGGCTGGACTTTATCATATACAAATGGCGTATCAATAACTATAATAGGTATCCTGTAAATATCTGCAATTACCCTGTACCAGTATAGAACTGTCTGACAGATATTGTTGCAGGTAAGAATTATATCGGGCTTCGGAATCTTGGCAATGGGGTCTTTATTCTTCAATATACTACCCAAATTTATCTTTACATAACTACATATATCCTGTGAGTATGAAAAGTCTTCGCTGTCTTCAATCAACTCCGTTGAGATCCTGCGCGCCCCACATAGTGCCGCATGATTTTCTGGATAAAATAGGTGATAGTCAAGTGCAAGTAAAAATTCAACAGGTGCACCTGATGTGACCCATGCCACCTTCTTTGGGGTATATGCCCCATTTAGATAGTGAAGACTCATCAACTCCTTCATTTCAGAGGTAGAGATGATAGGTGGTCCAGATATAGCATCCTTCTTACTCCTCTGTCTTTTGATTAATTTTCTTCTCTCCAAAATTTTATTTATCTTCAAAAATATCTTACCGACAAGCAGGGCATAAACTATATATTTAAGCCTTTTTATCATCTAAGCCCTTCTAAAAAGGATTGAATCCTGTTTATGTTCTGTTTGGAAATCTTTGAGGACATCTCATATTCAATCAAAAAGGTCCGTATCCCTTCAGCAGATAGATAGTTTCTGAGTTGTGGGTAATCAAAGAACTCGGGCTCACAAAATTTCATTATAAAGAAGAGTCCTCCAGTCGCTCCACACCTCTTTGCCTCTTGAATCAATCTCTCTGCCCTCTTTATAATTTGTGAGCCTTTTTCAGGGTCGGGGGAGGTGGTGAGCATTATCTCTGATTGCATTTTTAATAGGTCTTCAGAAATCTCAATGTCTCCAAATAACCTTCTCTGTGATATGGCGAGGTCGTCAAATACCACAACACTATTGTGGGAGTTGATGATATTAAATATTTCTGGCGGTTCAATAGAGATACCCGATACAAATATCTTTCTTTGAACCTTTCTTACATTACTGTTTGTATTTTTGAGGAGATTTTTCAGAAGCAGAGTGAATTCATCTATAGGGAGATATGTCCTTGCATAGATAAGTTGGTAAAATTCATAGTCTGAAATTGGGAGATATTCTCTCTGTAGATATACTCTTTTAAGCAGATGATTCAATTCAATCTCTTTGTCAAGTTCTGATTTGAACCTTTCTGGATTAAATGGAAGAGATGTAACCTCTTCAAGGAATTTAATCCCCCTTTTGAGCTCATCTTTGCAGAAGTCAATACCTATCTTATCATCTCTCTTTGGCAGGTAAAAGTTAAAGACTGATGCTCTCGGTTTTATAAAGTCAACAATCAATGAACCTATCTGTTGAAATGTATCGCATATATGCGGAATCCATATCAGGTCGTAGTCATTTTCAAATCTCTTATCAGTTACAAATGATAGTAAGACCCTGCCTATGGAGCAGGTATAACTCTGAATATGTGCATCGGCGAGAGATAGTTCTACATTATCTGCATTCCATATCTCAATGGGTTGAATATTAAAAGACCTGAGCAGTGCGGATGGGTAATAAATTGGAAATACAAGGGCAATCTTCTTCTTCTCCTCTCTTGCTCTATTAATTACCTCTCTTCTTGATAAAATCTGCATATACTCCTATATATCACAAAATACTTCAATATAGCAATAAGGAATTTCTCTTTTATCAATCTGAAGAGGGATAAGGATTTTTTTAACCATAATATTATTTAATTCACCTAATCAATTTTTTATGTTAAATGTAGTTGCGTTATGCAACGTATTAGGGATAAAAGATTTTTGATAACTGGAGTGAGCAGATTCCCTGCAAATAAGATAGTAAAGTTTCTCTGCACTCAGAGAATTAATGTGGTTGGATTGGATATAAGGTTCCCCACATATCATCCCCCCAATATGAAATTTTATGAGACAGACCACTATTTCTCAAACATACAGAACATAGTGAAGAACGAATCCATTGATGTTGTCATACACCTGATGTTTGATTATGATATATATTCAGATATCCATCCATATAACAGGAATAACTTCATCAGATTTGAGAGATTATTGAGACTTTACAGGGAAGGTCTGATAAGGCAGTTATTTATATTCTCTTCCATATTTGTCTATGGAGTTAATTTTTCAAACGATAATAGATTTATAGAGGAAGATACATTGCTTGCAAGTTCGAATATTGCATATCTGAATGATATGATTGTAATAGATAGATATATACAAAATTTCCTGGTGGGCAATGATTATAAAGGGTTATTTGTGTTTAGAATTGCACCATTATACCATGACTTTTCTGAGGAGATATTAATAAGATTCTTCAAGAAGACACCCGTTTTATTTTCAATCTCAAAGAGGGACCCATCATTTCAATTTTTATATATCAATGACCTTGCAAATTACATAATTAATGCAACTATCTCTGGCAAAGGAGGAATCTTTAATATTGCGACAGCCGATTCTATAAGACTTAGCGAGATTGCAAAGCTCTTAAATAAACTTCTCGTTTATGTCCCTGAGGGTCTTTTAAGGGGGATCTTTGGTACATATAGATGGATTTCACAGTCAGATATATATAACTCTGAGCTTCTGGATATACTTTCATTCCCCTGCCCTGTATCTATTGATAAAGCAAGGTCTATTCTTGGATATGAGCCCGAATATGGCTGTAAAGAAATAGTTGAAAATATAACATTTTTTGATTAAGGAGTATTGCGTATGCGTAATGTAATACCTTTAATGCTTTTTTTAATCCTTATATTAGCCTGTCAGAAAACTGAAGACAGTGAAGAACTTTTTAATAAGGCAGAAGGGTTTATAAATCTCCATATGTATAAAGAGGCGCTTGATATCTATATTGAACTCAAGAACCGTGATTACAAAACTGACATTGTAGAACAGAGAATAAAATATGTCTCCACTAAGATTGCTGAAGAGAAGTTAAAGGCTGAGATCAGGAAGGCTGATGTCCCTATTGTGAAAGAGGAAGATAAAAAACAGGGCACCATATCTACTACAAATACTCAGGTATTTAAGGTCTCAAGGTGTGACAGCAGTTACAATGAGAGGATTGAGGCTGTAAAGAATGAGATGAAACCGTATCAGGATGAACTAAATGAGATAGAGAAGAAACTCTCAAAGATTACATCGGAGTATAAGGTTGTAAATGTAGATGGTGGATATAACTTCGCAGTCCCCGCAGATACACCCAAAGAGAAACAGAAGGAGATTGCAGAGGGTCCTGCAAGGGAGTTTGGGACATTAAATGCAAGAAAGAATGAACTGCTTGAAAAGATTAATAAATTCAATAGTGATATAGCAAAAATCATTGAGGAATCAAAGAAGGCAGGGCTCCCCTCAGATTGTATAAAGAGATGAAGAAGATTCTACCATATATACTCAGATATTTACCTCGAAGATCTATATCTCATTTAATAGGAAATATCTCTGAATTCGGAAATGAACAATTTCAGAAAAGACTGATTAACTGGTTTATTAAGAGGCACAATGTAAATATAGAGGAGATTCAATACCCCGTTGAACATTACAGGACTCTAAAGGAATTCTTTATTAGAGAGTTGAAGCCAGATGCAAGAGATATATCTAATAGCGAGATGGTCTCACCGGTGGATGGGGTAATGACAGAGTGTGGTGCAATCTCGGATAGGTGTCTTAAATGCAAGGGGGAGTTATTATCAATCAATGAACTTATAAATGATGATGAATTTGTTTCATCACTGACCGATGGGTATTATACAATACATTATCTGAGTCCGAAGGATTATCACTGGATACATTCACCTGTGGATGGAGAGATATATAAAATTGTCAGACTAAAAGGAGACCTATATCCAGTATTTGATGAGATGGTTTGTAGAAAGAGGGATATACTTGTCATCAACGAGAGACTTAATTTCTTTATTAGAAATGATAAATTCAAGGTCTGTTTATCTGCGATTGCAGCGATGGGAGTTGGGAATATTATCCCTTCTAATAATATTTTATTGCACAATTCTCTGGATGGAAGAGTTCAAAATCCAATAAAGATAAAGAAGGGCGAGAAGCTGGCTGTCTTTGCACTTGGCTCTACTGTTGTCCTTGTATTTGATAAATTGAGACCAAATCCTTCACTTAAACTGAAGTACTTAAAACTTGGGACCTCTTTGATTTAGATATGAATCTGATTCGTCTGGATGAATATAGACTGATGCTTCCAAAGGAAGGGGGGATGGTGACTGATGCTTATATTTATGCAACCGAAAAAATTAAGATTGAACCTGAAGCAATCAAACAACTATATAATACAGCCTCTGTCCCACCTGTTAGAAGGGTACTCTGCACTCCCGATATTCATATAGGTTTTGGAGTTCCTATAGGGACGGTTGTGGGTATTGAGACCGCCGTTATCCCATCTGCTGTTGGCTATGATATCAATTGTGGAATGAGTATGCTCTCAACAGGTTTGAGATATGATGAGATTGTTGTTGATAAACTTGCCCACCATATTCATAATTATATCCCACTCGGGGAAGGGAAGAGTAATATCTCCTTTAAGGGTGGTGATTTAAAATCAATTTTGAGATTGGGAGTAAAAGGATTATATGAGATAGTATCGGGTAAATCCTTTAAGAAGAATTATCCAGAGATTTATAGGCTGTTTGAAGATATTTCTTATGAGTCTATTGGTGAGCGAATTGAAGATAGGGGGGGTATAGACACTACTATTGATTCAGTCCCACAGAAGGCAATGGAGAGGGGACATAATCAGTTTGCAACACTGGGAGGTGGGAACCATTTTATAGAGATCCAGAGAGTTATATCTGTAAATGACCATTCAATTGCCAGTAGATGGGGAATATTTGAGGATGAGTTGACCATTATGATTCACAGCGGGTCAAGAGGTTTTGGGCACGAGATAGGTGACAACTATATGAGGCTGGCATCTGTATATGACAGGAGGAAAAATCTATTTACCCCAAATAACAATCTTGCCTATTTTCATATAGAAGATAAAGAGGGGATTGACTATATCAATGCAATGAATGCCGCTGCTAACTTTGCTTATGTGAACAGGCATCTGATGTTCTTGATTATAAGAGATATTCTTTACAGAACTTTAAAAAAAGCCAGAATAAATCTTATTTACGATGTACCTCACAATATTGCAAAATACGAAAATATTGATGATAGACGATATCTTGTACATAGAAAAGGTGCCACAAGGGCATATCCACCCACTATGATGAAAAATACAATATTTGCTGATACCGGACAGCCTGTCCTTATACCGGGTTCAATGGGGACAAAATCTTATTTGCTGGTGGGGACAGAGAAATCGGTTGAGACTCTCTACTCGGTAAATCACGGTGCTGGAAGGGTTATGAGCCGAACCGCTGCATCGGGGAAGGGATGGAGAGGAAAGTTTACTCAGTCCTTAATATCCGACGATGAATTTAAGCGTTCAATGGAGAATATCTATTTAATCTGTGAAGATAAAGCAACAATCAAAGAGGAGGCACCCGCGGCATATAAAGATATTGAGGAAGTAATAAATGTCGTAACAGGGGCTGGAATTGCAAAAGTTATAGCAATTATGCAACCAATTGCGGTACTGAAAGGTTGATTTTTTTTGACATAACATCTCTTAAAATATATAAGGAGTTTGCCTTTTGGGAGGAATTTATGGGAAGTAAACTTAATGTCTTGATATATATTATGCTCCCGGCATCGCTCTTTGCCTCGGGTTCGGATATAATTGGATTTGGTGCGAGAAATATTGCTATGGGAAATACCGGTGCATCATCCAGTATTGATTCTTCCGCCGTCTTTTATAATGCAGCATTACTTACTGAGACGGATAATCATATTATGCTCGGAACCACACTCACAGATATGTATATAGATATTGTCCCATTCAATGGTAGTACAGGAGATAAATATGATGGCATAACCAATATGTATGGATTATATATAAGTGGAAAGCACAATTTGAAATTTAATAGATTTGCCTTTGGATTCGGGATATATCTCCCAACGAACAGAATTCATCTTGAAAAGAGCTACTTCCCTGATGAAAGAGAGAGATATTTTTCAAATAAGATACATCCCGAACTATATGGGACCAGGTCGGAGGGCGAATCAATATATCTGGCTGGGGCATACAGGATATTTACTAATTTTAGCATCGGTGTTGGTGTTATTTCCAAGATCAATTCAAATGCCCCATCCTATCAATATCTGCCCTCAATTAGTATGACAGATGAGATGTATCTCAATCTCGCAGGAGAAGAGAAGACAAAATTATTCCCGATTGTAGGACTATATTATAGCCCATTTAAATCTCTTAATATAGGGTTATCATATCGTTCTGAGACAGAATTTAAGATAGTATCCAGGTCTTATACAGAGGTCAAAGGTCTTACAAAGCCGGGTGAGCCTGAAGTGTCAGAAAATGTCTTTGTCTTTCAATACACTCCAGCTGAATATACTGGTTCACTATCATATAAAATAGATGATTGGCTCTTTGCTGGTGATGTTGTCTATGAAAGATATTCCGATTACAGAGATTCTCATAATCAAAGACCTGAACCACCATTTGATGATATTATCTCTGTGCATTTAGGGACAGAATATAAACTCAAGGATTTTTTGCTCTTAAGAGGTGGATATTCTTATCATCCGACTCCGGTTCACGGTCAGAATGGCAGGACAAACTATGCTGATACAGATGTACATTATTTGAGTCTTGGTGGAGGATTAATCTGGAACTATGAGGGATGGCGACTGCATCTTGATGCATATTTACAGGCATTGTTTTTTGAGAAGAGAGAGAATAAAAAGAGTGAAGATGCCCAGTACCCTGTAATTGATGAGGATAAATATACGGATGGACTTCAGAGCAGGAATCCGGGTTATCCCGGTTTTACTATGTCTGGTTTTGGCTATGGTGGAGGTATCTCTTTTAGTATTTTTTATTAACAGGAGGAGGCCGTGAAGAATATCTTTAAGATTGTAACTCTTTCAGGTGGAGATAGGATAGAGATAAAAAGTTTTAATAGAGAGGATAAAAAGGAGTTGATATCCTTTCTGTCAGAGCAGAATTTATATGAAAGGGTATTCTTCTGGATGCATATAGAACCTGAGGAGATATTTGAAGAGTTTGAGAGGCTACTTGAGAAAGGGAATAATATAATCGTTGCCTTTAATAAAGGTAGAGTGGCTGGAATCGGTTTTTCAAAAAAATATGATGAATTTTATTTAAGGCATATGGAGAGATATTATCTCTGCATAGATAAGGGCTTCTGGGGTAGTGGACTTGTAAAGGAGATTCTTGCTGAACTTGTATATCTAAGCCTTGAAGATGGTAAAGAGCGTGTAGTGGTAGAACTACTCCCGGAGATGAAAGAACATAGAAGAGAGATTGAACTACTTGAATTTGAACAGATTACTATCCTTCCAGAATTCTTTATGGATAATAATGGTGTAAGGAGAGATATCCTTCTATTTGCAAATAATCTGGGAAATCTCTGGAAAGGCTTTGAAGAGGGTATGGACCTTGAATTTAAGCCACGCCCTATGGAAGATTGATGATAGAGAGTCCTTTGATAGAGGATATAGCCCCGTTTTTTGATGAGAATGAATTATACAAATATCTTCAAATAAAGAGGGTGGAGAAGATTCCTCAGGATATATTACAGAGAATAGAGGGATATAAAAAAGAGGCTATTGGACTATTAGAACCTATAGCAGTCATAAAAGAATTTACTGATTTTGAGTTAGTAGATGGTGGCATCAAAATAGATGATTATGTAATCAATTCTAATATATTATCAAAGATATCTCAAAAGGCAAAGTCTGTTTATATCTTTATTCTGACAATTGGTAATAAATTGGAGAGCAGGGTAAAAGAGTATTTTGATTCGGGTTCATTATTTGCGGCTTATGTAGTTGATGCACTGGGTTCCGTTTATGTTGAGGCAGTGGCAGAGTTTATTATGAAAAAGATTGAGATTAATATATCAAGGGATGGATTTTTGCTCACAGCAAGATATTCACCGGGCTATTGTGATATCAATATCTTGAATCAGAGGAATTTATTTAATTTATTAAAAACAGAAAATACAATTGTCTCATTAAATGAATCTTCTCAGATGTCTCCAGAGAAGAGCATCTCCGGTATATTTTTTAAGATGCCTGAAGACATCGCTGCAGAGTATAAGAAATACTTTTTATTCTGCTCTGAATGTACCACAAAAGAATGCAGATATTTTAAGAGATGAAATTTTTATTTCTTTTTTCAACATCTACACTGACCGGACAGGCAGCTCAATCATATAATATATTAAAATATTTAGCAGAAAGTGGACAAAAAGTCATAACAATAATTGACCAGAATAGAGAAGGAAATCTCAGGGATTATTTACTGAAGGCAGATGCAAAGATTATTGATACGGTCTCAATCTCCAATAAGAATAAGATTATCTCTAAATATGCTGAGATAAATAGAGTTCATTCAATAATTATGGATATGAGGCCAGATTTTATAGTATCTTCATTTTCAAATGATCATTTTACAGCGGTTCTTGCCAATAAAAAATCAGATTTTAAGGGGAAGATAATCAGATTCTTTCACAGCAGAAAAGTTAGAAAAGATATTATACATAAAAGGCTATTTGAAAATACCGATATCTTTATATTTTATGATTTTGATATTTATTTAGATTTCAAGAGAAAATATCCAGAATTGGAGAAGAGAATCTATCTGTTGCCGCCTTCAATTGACACCGAACTTTTTATTGTAAAAAATAGAGATGAGACACGTAGATACTTTGGCTTGAAAAGTGATATTTTTGTTGTTGGATATACAGGTATGTTTCAAAGGGGCAGGATGCACAGAGAATTGATAAAGTCGTTTTATGAGTATAAGAAGTTGAATAGAGAGTCAAAACTTCTAATAGTTGGAAGTGGTGAGACCTTTGATAAAATAAAAAAATATTCTGAATGTGTATTAAGGGATGATGTTATATTTACTGGATTTGTGAGCGATGAGAGACTCGTTGATGCATATAATGCTATGGACCTGTTCTTGCTTTTAAAAGGGGGTCATGATTCATCTCTCAGGATGTTGTATGAGGCACAGTCCTGCGGGACATATATCCTCACCTATAAGAATTATCCAGCACTTAGGTTGCTTGAAGTTACAAATTATGGTGGATTTTTATCGGATGTGAATGATAAAAAAGGTATAGGAAATTCAATATACGACTCCCAGAAAGTTGTAAATGATTCATTGAGAATAAGTATTCATAAGAAGGTGCGGGAAGAATTTGGTATTGATAAGATAGGGAAACTCTTCTTAAAAATATGCGAAGATTTATAAAAATTCTATTTTTGGTATATATTTTAGTTGATTGACAAAATACTATAATTGATTAAAATATCAATTGAAGTGGTACGGGTAATCGCTGATATAGAATTAATTTCTATGTCAGAGGAAAGTCCGGGCTCCACAGGGCAGGGCGTCCGTCAATAGCGGATACCATAAGGTAAGGAAAGTGCCACAGAGACCATACCGCCTATCTCGGATAGGTAAGGGTGAAAATGTGAGGTAAGAGCTCACATCTGATATCGGAGACGATATCAGAGGGTAAACCCCGCCCGGAGCAAGACCAAACAGTTCTGGAATTTGAGGTTGCCCGCCTCATTGCGATTTATGTCGCATACAGAACGGGTAGGTCGCTTAGATAAATGATTACCGCCCTTTATGGGTACAGAACCCGGCTTACAGTACCACTTCATTTTTTCTTGCTTTTATATTCGTTAATGATTTTAATTACCTGCTCTACATCCGGCCCGTTTGGGTCAAGTTCAATATACTTTTCATATTGTCTTATTGATAGTTCTGCCTTTCCGAGCATAGCATAACAGGCGCCAAGTCCTCTATATGCCATAGCAAAATCGGGCTTTAGTCTTATCGCAGATTTATAATATTCGGCTGCAATATCATATTTGCCACTCTTAAAATAATTATTTGCCTCTCTAAAGTAGTCGTGTGGCCCCATTGCCGAACCCGCCCTGATAGTTTGTATTTTCTCCTGTTTTGGCTTTGCAGCCTTCACCCTGGTTTCGCTCCTATCTGCAGTCTTTGTTGTATCTTCTATCTCTGTCTTTGTCTCTATCTCCTTTTTCTCAGGTACATTAACTGCTGCTGGATTTACTGGAAGTGGTGTGTTGAATTTGATCTCCCTCTTTATATCTGACTCAATTCCAGATGTTACACTCCTGTAAATTACAGAGCTCAAAATAAATACAATTATAAAGAGGACACCAATACCAATGGCTATATTTTTTTTGTTGAATAAATTCTCAAAATTTATAGATTTATTTTCCTTTATCGCCGATCTCCTCTCTTTTAGTGGGGTGTTTACCTTCGGCACAGGAGATCTGGGCTTTGGCACCTCTGAGACCAACCTCAACTCCTCATCTGCTGGATAAGTTAACTTTGAATCATCAAGTTGGATAGATCCCTCTTTTTCTGCGGCAGTAGTATCAATAATGATAGAGTCTGGCCTATTCTCTTCTTGGGGCACAGTAGTATTTATATCTTCTGGTTTTGAATAGGGGTCAAACCAGACACTATGACTATCTGCAAAGAGTTGATTTCTAACTTCGGCTATCTTTTCTGGAGGTATATCAATGGGTGGTATATCTTCAGTCTTTAACTCAAATTCATTGCCCTTGAATTTATTTATATCAACTGGAATATCTGTATCGTTTGACTGCCCAATATGTGCCGTTTTTAATGCATCAAAAAGCTCCTGCATCGTCTGATATCTATCAGCCGGGTTCTTTGCAAGACATTTGAGACATATAGGTTCAAATGCTGGGGGTATATCTGGATTATAAAATTTAAGGGGTTTGGGGGATTTCGTTTTGTGCATCATCAAAAGATTAAGTAGATTGGAAGAGGTAAATGGTAGATTACCGGTTAGCATCTGATACATTATAACGCCCAATGAATATATATCTGTGCGATGGTCTACTTTCTCCTGTGATGCCTGTTCGGGGCTCATATATTCGGGAGTTCCAATAATTATTCCAGATGAGGTTAATCTGGTATTAACATCGCCAGCTATCTTGGATATGCCAAAATCTAAAATCTTTACAAAATAGTTGTTTCTCCCTTTTTCAATGAGCATAATATTATCGGGCTTGAGGTCCCTATGGATAATGCCTTCTTGATGAACATAGTAGAGTGCATCAGCACATTGGATAAGAATCTCGGCTGTCACATCGGGAGGGATGATTTTAAGTTGGTTTAATAAATCATATAATGTCTTTCCCCTGATATATTCCATTACAAAGATGAAAGAACCTGTTGGAGTCTTGCCAAAATCAGTGATTTCTATGATGTTTGGATGTCCAATCTTTGAAGTGACCTTTGCCTCATTTATAAATCTTTTTAATGAATCTTCTCTTTGAACAAGCTCTGGATTAATAACCTTGATTGCAAAAGGCTTACTGAGTACAATGTGCTCGGCTTTATATACCTTTCCCATCCCTCCTTCACCTATTTTTTCAATTACCTTATATCTTTTATCAAGGATGGTTCCGAGTAAGTTGTCATTGACACTTTCCACAAGCCTGGTACTATCAAATGGACAGAAATTCTCCTTATCATCAAATGTCCTGTTGCATTTGGGACATCTCTTCACAGATAGCGCTCCCGAAATTAGAAATACATACTTATTAATATCATAAAAATATCAAAAATCAAAATCTAATCAAGGTAGAAACTTTGAGGCATTTTTTATTTTCTCTGGCAGATAGACATCAATGACATAATTCAGTCCATGTTTTGCAAGTGCCTGTTGCTCAGCCCTGACGCCCATATCTATAAGTTGATTGATTGCCCTCTTCCACTCGGGATAATGATTGAAGAATGGGTCATTTTTTATAGAGTCCTTTGCACGCTTGATATCTACATCTTTAAGCGGATGAGTGGGAAGTTTATAGTCAATGATATCCTGAGGAGTAATTCCTAAAAATCTTGCTTTGGGGACGCAGAAAAATTCATTTATATGTGCAGCATTGCCGGAGCCCACTTTGAGTGTTCTATAAATATTCCCTATCCCGTAAGGGTCACCATCTACAAATACATAGACAGGGAGTTTCATCTCATCAGATAGTCTCCTTATAAATCTCCTGCATGCCCTTGTTGGGACTCCGCCCATACTGATTAGTATGCAGTTGGCGCTCTGCCAGTAGTTGTGCTTTACAAGTCTCTGAAACATTCCAGCGGTCTCAATAGCAAGAATAAATTTTGCATCTGTCTCAAATTGTAGATGTTCAACATATATCGGGATTGAGTATGCACCTGAGCCAAACTTTGTGCAGTCAATCCTGAGCTTCTTCTTTGTATTTCTATCTTCATCAATGATAAACAATTTCCCCGCCACATCTCCACCTTTCTCCTCAGGTATAAAGCCGAGCTGTTCTCTATTGACCTGAAAGAATGCCTCCACATCGTCCATCACTGTGTCAGACTCTACCTGCTCATTAAATCTCGCATCTCCCCAATTTTTTGAGACATAGTAAGCCTCTCTCTTGGTAGCGATATCGTCTGTGGCTATAAGTTCTTTTGAAAGGGCGACCATTCTTAAAGTCTGTGCAAATGTCTTTACAGTATTGACTGTCAGTGTCCTGGATTTCTTTCTACCTTTAAGTTCAAAAAAGCCAACCTTCGGGTCATATTTTACATTTTGAAGAGACCTCAACGGAAATGCCATTTTGGGGCTTTTTCTATGAATAATATCTGAATATATCTCCTGTGCTGCTTCCTTTATCTTTTTAAGTATAATCTCTTTTGCCATAGTCAATCTGCCTCCCTGAGTATTATTCTGGTGCGGCTCTTTTCAAGTGTCTCTTTTAAGGTGATATTTACCTTCTCCTCTTCGCCTTTATTGAGTTCCAGAATCTCTCTTAATGCCTCGCCAATGTGAGGGATGTATTTTTCAATATATGACTTCTTCTTCTCCTGATCCATAAACCTTCGCGTTCGGGATATGTGCATTGAGACCTGTCTACCACATTCCATCAGTGCAAGTCTTATCTCCTTTAGGATTTCGGGATAATGGGCAACTGCCTCTTTACTCTCAGATGTAAATGGCACCCACGCAGAGGCAATGTGAATAAAGATTACCATTGGTCCTATTGGGAGTGCACCCTTCGGCTGTTGCAGATTATACGACCTCCAGGATGTAGATATTACTGCCTTTGTCATCGCGCAGGCAGACTGTTGATATAAAAGAGGCACCCTGTTTGCAAATCTCATTATCTCAACTGGTTCTTCAGAAGGCAATTCTCCTCCGTAGGCAATACCAGACTCAATAAGAAATGGATTGCCTCTATAAACGGTGGGTGGTCTTGTAACTGCATAATAGAGGTCTGCCTTATACTGTCTCTTAAGTGCGGAGATAATCAACTCATCACCTATTGGTGATAGACAATTTGAAGGCGGAGCCATTATTTTTACCTTTGGAATGCTCCGATAGAGGAGTTCAATCTGGGAGGGAGATAGTGTATTGATTCGCTGATCAACTTTGAGCCCGGCCATCTCTGCTATCTCCTGAGCGATTCTCGGTGAGACCCTTGAGAACTCCGTTGTAAAGAACTGCCTCAATGTCTTTGCCTTTGTATCCTGAAGCATCTTTATAAAAATTCCGAGTTCTACACCATAAGGATGAGGCTTAATCGGTTTTGATTCAACCGGTAGGGAATTGGAGACCCTTTCATACTTTATAAATTCACCCTCTGGCGGGTAGTAAATAATGGTCGCGTGTGGATTTGCAAGGGCTGTCTGAAATATATATCCATCTACAGAATGTGAACCCTTCTTATAATTTGCCTCTATCTCCATCACTACTTTGGTGCCATGCTCCTTGGGGATATCATTATTAGTCCACTGAATTGTCTCTTCCTTTATTACCACAGGGGCATTCTTTCTGGTGTCAATCTGTATTTCAAAAAGATGGGATTCATTCTGGCTTTTGATTTTGGATAGCACTTGAATGGGTTTACCGGTTGTTAGCTGGGCGTACATACCGGCGGCGCTGATGCCGATTCCCTGCTGCCCCCTTGATTGCTTTAGTGTATGAAACTTTGAACCGTAGAGAAGTTTACCGAAGATCTTGGGGACCTGATTCTTCACAATCCCCGGGCCATTGTCTTCAACTGATATGACAAATCTATTCTCAGATATCTGCCTGATGACTATTATTATCTCGGGTAGAATCCCGGCCTCCTCGCAGGCATCCAGAGAGTTATCAACTGCTTCCTTAACTGTTGTAAGGAGTGCTTTTGAAGGGTTATCAAACCCTAATAGATGTCTATTTTTGAGGAAGAATTCAGATATTGAAATCTCTCTCTGCTTCTGAGCAAGTATATGGGCTGTATCAGTAGAAGGCTTTTTTATCTCTTTCTTATCTTTTGTAGACTCGTTACTATTTCCATCATTTTTAGTTTGTAAATTTTCTGCATCATTTTTAAATATATCCATTTGAATAGCTGTCTTCTTAACCATCCTTTTGTTCCTCCAGATTTTCTCTGCGCAATGATATGTGTCCCTCGTTGCGCGTGGTTTCATATATCCAACCTTTACAAAATTTTCAAGTAAAAACAATAGAATAAATCAAATTATTTAAGATACGGATTAAAATCACCAAATCTCAAAAAGGGAATTCAAAATTCAAATGGATTTTTATTATTGACGAGTAGCAAAAAATCATATAGACTACGGATTCTATGAGTAAGGACATTATTAAGATTAGCAGTCTTTTTTTTCTGAGTCTTCTGGCAATACTCCTTTCATATTGCGGAGGGGGTTCAAACACAGAGGACGCCGGTTCGCCCGTATGTGAAGAGGGTGCAAGCTGTAAGAAGGGCAGTGATTGCAATGGTGGTATCTGCTCCGGTGGGAAGTGTAAATGCAGGTCCTCAAACTTCTGTATTTCAGATAAGGAGTGCGGACCTGGTATGTGCTGTGACACATTGAAAAATGAATGTTATGTATGCGCACCTGATGTGGAAGTGTCGGATATCTCTGATACCTCAACGGATACTGTTATAACGGATGTATCAAAGGATATCATTACAGATGTCACGATAGATGTGGGACCAAAAGATACGGGAGCAGATGAGGTTACTGATACTGGTTATGATGCAGGGAGCCCCTGTGACAATTATAAATGTGACTGCGGTAGTTATTGTGTGGTCGTCAATAATAAGGCAGAATGCAAGACCGGTTGTCAGAAATCTACCGATTGTTGTCAGGGCCAATATTGTGATACAAATACCCACACCTGTAAAACAAATACTATCTGTCATAGTGATCAGGAGTGTGCAAATAATCCAGTCAATAAACATTGTGATATCGGAGATACCTTTGAATGTAAAGAGTGTATTCTCAATTCACATTGTGATCAGACAAAAGGGTATTTCTGTGAGGTTGTCTCAAAGACCTGCCAGAAGATTCAGGATGCCTGCAACGGGAGCTGTGATTATACCAAACAATTTTGTAGCACCAAGAATAATCCGCCGAGTTGCCAGCCCAAAAATCCAGACCTCTGTAAGAGTTGCAGTGTTACACTAAATAATTGTCCTTCTCCACTTGTATGTCAGCCGATTGACCCGATGAATCCATTAAAGGGCGGCACCTGCCAGGTGGAGTGCTATTCAGTTGAGGACTGCTTTGGGAATGCCTGTGATACGCAGTGGCATCAATGTGTATGTCAATAGCAGTCTGATTCTCCAAGCTCATAAAAATTTCTATTATTCTTCCTGTTTGGATTCTTTTTCTTCTGTACAGAATACCTTTTTAATACCGCCTCCGGGACTTCAAATCTCTTCCCTTTATAAAGAATCTTGACCTTCTTCTTCATCTCAGACCTCCTATTTAATAATATCTCATAAGCATTAGAAATTGCAACTCTTATTTTGCAACCATCTCCTGGAATATCCTTGAATACACAGGGGATACAGAATCTCTTTGCCTTACATTTTATACAATTTGAATCAAATCTACCTTTTAAGATATCCATTTGTGGGAAGTAAATGGCTCTGTGGCATGGATAAATTTTGCCATTTATGTCAATAGCGTTTGGTTCTTTGAGTGATTTACAGATTTTATCTTTGTTAATACCGATATGCAAAATCTTTTCAAAGTCATAAATCAACTCCATACCCTTCATTTTAATGAGACGCGAATACAGATTTTTTAGTTCTAACAGGCTTGAATTATTCCATTCAATCCCATAAGCAGGGGAGATTCCAATATAATAATTTTCTGAAATGATTGAGTTTATGTCTTTATAAATACTTTTTACATTTTTGGGGGTGATGGTAAATCTTACAAAGAGATGATTTGACGGCAAAATGCTATTTAATTTTCTAAGAAGAGTTGTGGTTTTCTTATTATATGACAGGACAATAAACGGTTTGAAAGTGATTGCAAATTTATAAAATTCCTGATTTAGGGATTCGGTGTTTGTAATTAGAGCAGGAGTTACTCTAAAGCCATCTTCTTTGAGTTTTAATAAAATATCTATAATCTCTGAAATCTTGTTTGTCGGTTCTCCGCCAGAGAAGGTGAGATTTATCTCCTTCTCATTTTTTGAGATATTTTTTATAGAGTCAAGGATCCTGTGTGTCTCTGGTACTATATCTTTCTTACCCTTTTTGGAATTGTAGCAATAATAACAATCTTTATCGCAATTTCTACTTATTTCAATAAATATCTTCTTCATTAGAATACAATAGTGTATTGTGACTAAAATTTCAAGTTATATTAGTGCTATCCAGAATAATCTGCTTGCAGAAGTTAAGTATTTGTAAATAAAGATCCTAAATTGAAAAACTCACATTAAATACAACAGGTTATTACCTCAAATCCTTTTATTTTATAGGTAAAGATCCGTTGAATTTAGGTTTTTTAATTATCTTCTGTGTTATTTGTAAAATACCTATATATTAAGAAATTATGTAGGTTCACTGCTGTCCAAAATAATCTGATTTGAGAAGTTATCTATTTGTAAAATAAGGGTTTTGTATGGATAAATTCACATTTTCAAGATCAGGTTGTCCACCTTTCTTCAATATTAATTTCTTCTAAATGCTGTTCAACTTTTGTAACCTTCAATGTTGCTTACCCTAAATCAGGCACGACTGGTGGGGTCTTGAATGGTCTATCTGTGGGATTTGTCAAAAACTGCCACAATTCATATTCATATAAAGCCCCTTTTAAAAATTAAATATCTTGTGGCTTCAATGAAAAGATTATTTTGGACAGATGTGTTGTAAAATATACTTTCAACAGATGTGCTTCTATAACTTATTTTATACAATTTTCATCAATTTAAACCTATTAATTTGACGATTCTTTACTTGAAGGGTCATTGAGGCATATGTTTGTATAGTAAATCAAGTTTGGCTTGTAATACGCATCCTTTGTATGTAGATTATTTACTATATACAATCTATCTTACTTCCCTTTGAGTTGAGGGACTGATTTTGGAACAGTAGTTGTCCTGGGCGAAAATTTCGGTACGCTCTTCTTAAAGGCATTATCATCGTCATCATCATCAGAGCTACTTTTAGGTAAAAATAGACCTTTATTCTGTGTTGGAGAATATGATTTAACAGACTCCTCTCTCATAATCCTGTCGCCACTATAGGAATTATCATTGTAATTGGTACTCCCTCCCTTATAATTGTATAAAGAGTTAGAATTTTTGTGAAAGTGATTAATCTGTGGTCCAAATTTGTTGTAATGATAATCTTTATCAGGAGTATTAAAGCTTCCAAGTGGATAATTATATCTTGGTGCATTTGAGATATTAGACTTGAATGCAGGTAAATTTTTTTGAGGTTGTTGAGATGGCATTATACCTTTATTGAACCCCGAATCCTTTAATCTACCTATATCCCCTATTTGAGTCTTAAATTCTGGTTTATATATTTCAAATCTCCTCTCCTTTGGTCTATATACATTTAGAGGCTTATTAATAAATTCTGTCTTGATAGGTTCAATCTTCTTATTTGAATACTTCTCCACCTCACTCTTCGGTGGCCCATAATTCTTATAGGAGCTATCATCCTCCCTGGGGATATATTTATGAACACCTGAAGTATCACCGAAGATTTGAGCTCTCTTATCCATTGGAATTGCATTGTGTTGATATCTGCCAGAATCTATCTGTGAGCTCTCAATGACTATCCACCTCTCATATACAACCGGTGAGTAATAATCAATATAGATGAACGACGGATAGTATGGATACCAGCCTATATAAGGTCCACATTGAATCCATACTACCCAGTGGGGCCTCCAGATGGTGCCTGGCACCCAGACCCACCCATAATATTCGTCATAAAACCATCTACCATAATGAAATGGTGCCCATCCCCATTCAAAATAACTCACCCATATCCATCCATACTCTTCGGACCACTCCCATCTACCGTAAGTGTAAGGTTGCCATCCAGGCCAGAGACCTGCTGGTCTGAAGACCCAGACTCCATAAGTATCAAGATAGATCCAATCACCATAAGGTGCAAGGGAATCATAGAATACTCCAACTTCTGCATAGACATCTGAAAAGGCAGATACGGGTAAGAAAAAATAAGCCATAAAAATTGCCAATAAAATAAATCTTTTCATCCTCCCACCTCCATAACTATATTATTTTAGCACCAATTATCTATAATTGCAATAGGGTCATTCAACTTGAGAAATCAATCAAAATCTTACCTTAACTGGATAATTATATTCACTTCTATCATCTCCACAGCCTAATTGTCCATATTCATTACTCCCCCAGCACCAGAGACTGCCTTCTTCTATAATGCCACAGGTAAAGGCAGAGCCGGCAGCGATGCGAGATATATTTTCCTCTGTTCTAATCTCTTCTCCTTTCTGCTTTTCTTGAGAACAATTGAAGGGCATAAAAATTTATAATATAATGATAAAATATAACATCCTTCTCATCTTCCTCCATAATTTCTAATACTCATAGGTTATCGACCTATGTCTATAAAGCTATATGGGCTCTATATCAGTCAAAAATTGTTAAAAATAAAAAAGTGGATTAAATGAACTGCTATCCAGAAGAATCTGCTTTGAAAAAAATATCTCAAATTCTCCCCAACAACTAAAATCACTTTGCTACTTTTCAACCTTCGTCTCCTTTACAACCCTGTAAAAATCATTCTTTGAAAATATCTATAGAATATGCCTTACATAATTCATAGTTTTGTTTAGAGATACCTGCTATACCTACTCTTAGGGAGCCCCCTTTCTGGGTTTTGCCTGATAAAATAATTTTTACCCTATCAAGTTTTCCTTATCTAAAAAAATTATTTTTGACTTATATGATTTTTGACTGAAGTGAATTCAATGAATAATTATAAAATTTTTTATTTGAAACTTTTTCTATTGGTTGTAATCTAAACAGGAGGAGGCTTATATGAAGGATAATTGGAAGTCTTATTTAGGAATTGCTCTGATTATTGGGGCATTCGTAGCATTTAATGTATTCTATAAAGGACCCTCCGATGAGGAGTTTGAAAAGGCGGGAGTAAAGATATTAAGTGAGTCTAATTATCAAACACTTATGTCTGATGTAGATAGACCTGTAATAGTTTTATTTAAAAGCAAATCCTGTAATGTCTGCAAAGTATTCTCTCCAAAATTTATTGATTTTGCAAAGAAAAATATGGGAAAGGCAGAATTTCTGGTTGCAGATTATAACAAAATAGATTTTGATAGATTCAATGTAATGGCATTCCCAACTACGAGGGCATATTATCAGGGGAAGATTATAGAAGAATTAGTAGGTAATGGTTCACTCTCCCATTTTCAGAAGATTATTGATGGGGCCAGATGATTCTACTTAAATGGAACTAAAAATCTTTTATTGTTTATCTCATTTACCCCCACATAGACATCCACACCAAAAGTGTTTTTAATAATGTTATAAGTTAGAACCTCTTCAACTGTCCCGTATTTGACCATCTCACCATTCTCAAGCAGTAATATCTTATCACAAAATTGGGCAGCAATATTCAGGTCATGTATTGAGGCAACGACGATCCTCCCATTTTTAGATATATCCTTTAATATACGAGAGACGCTTACCTGATGTTCTATATCCAGGCCTGAGAGTGGTTCATCAAGTAAAATAATGTCAGACATCTGTGCCACTCCGCGAGCTATCATTACCTTCTTTCTCTCGCCACCAGAAAGAGTAAGTATACTCCTATCCAATAACCCTTTGAGTTCAAATAACTCAGTTATCCACAAGAGTCGCTTCTGCTCCTCTTCATTTATCCTTCCAAAGAATGTCGTATAGGAGTTTTGAGACATTTTGAGTATCTCGCTAACTGAAAAACCGAATATAATACTGCTCTCCTGTGGCACATAAGAGATAATCTTCTTCCCATTTTTCCCTCTCAAAGAGGTCTGATTGAAGAGAATTTCACCAGTGAGATATGGGAGTATACCGGCGATGCCCTTTATCAGAGTTGATTTTCCAGAACCATTTTTACCAATTATTCCAACAAAGATATTTTGCTCAATTTCAACATTGATATTTTTGATTACATATTTATTGCCATAACCACCGTACAGATTTTGAATCTTTAGCATCAGATTGTCTCTCCTCTACCTCTGAAATAGTCCTTCAAGAGAAAGATAAAGATAGGTCCGCCAATAATTGCTGTTACTGCGGATATAGGAGGTTCAAAACCATACATACCCGATATTAATCTACACATAAGGTCTGCAAAAATGGTAAATGCCCCACCCGCAACAAACGAGAGCGGGAGTAGATATCTGTTGTTAATAAGTCCGAGCGACCTCAACCCCTGTGGGATGATGAGTCCTATAAATCCTATCAGTCCGCTCATTGAAACTACAAGCCCGGTGATTACTGAAGTGTATATAAACATTCTGATTCTCAGGGCGTTTACATCTACACCAGATGTCTGAGTTACTTCATCACCGAGTGAAAGCAGATTTAATCTCCCCGACTCAACCACTATTAAAAGACTAAAAATCATTACAACAAGACTCTCTACTGCGATATCCTGTATATTAAAATAAGGTATATAACCTGAGAGCCATAGAGTAACCTTTTGAAGCTTTATAGCTGGAATAAATGCCTTAAATATTGTGACCACCGCGGAGACAAAACCATTAAAGATTACACCTGTCAAGAGCATATTTATGGGGCTAAAACCACCCTGCTTTCCATTGATGTAAAGTAATAAGAATATTGAACCCAATGCCCCACCAAAAGAGAATACCCTTACACCAAAAACAGAATCAAAAAGATATGTTCCAAATATTATACCTATGGTGCCACCAAGTACTGCACCTCCAGAAACTCCGAGTAAAAATGGCTCAGCGAGTGGATTTCCAAGAATGGCCTGAAGTGCCACACCACATATTGATAGTGCACCACCTGTCATAAGCGCCGCGATAACCCTCGGCAATCTAATATTTATCAGTTCCAGACTGCTGACATCCACTGCAAATAATGAACCGGTGCTACCAAGCAACACACCTGCAAATACAGAGAGCAGCAAGAAAACACAAATGGAGATAATCACAAGTACAGTCTTTTCTCTACTTCTCATCTGTCTTTACAGCACCTGAAGCCCACTCCAGACAATCTTACATCTGGTGGTTGATATCTATTTTTTTTACAGGAGAGTGTATCCTCATCATATCCAGAATTTGAAAAACCTCCCCCTTTTACGAGTTTAAGGTTCTTTGAGGAATCAGTTCCATCTATCCACTCCCAGAGATTTCCTGAGAGGTCCATCACTCCATAGCCGTTGTCACATCTATTAAGATACCCGGATGGCAGAATGGTCAGTTGATTTCTCTTCTTATTGTACTCAAAACTGTTGCAAAGGTCTTCATTATATTCATTCCCATAAGGATAATTCTGATTTTTTGGACCTGAGCAGGCAAAGTTCCACTCCTCCTCTGTGCATAATCTCTTACCAGAATTTTTACAGGCTATCTCTGCCTCAATCCAGCTTATATTATCAGTTGGTGTAATCCCTTTTGCTGCACGGGCATAGATCTTGTCTTTTAATTGGGACCTATCAAAGATATTGCCCGGGAAGAATTTTCCATCTTTCTTTATAACCGACTCAAATTTTGGGGCATACCTATAGGGTTTACCATCCTTTGCATAACCTATAATATAATTTTCATACTTATCAATACAGAATGATTTTGACCCCTTTTTGAGTTCCACCATCTCATTAGGACAACTTGCATCTTTACAGGAAGTTAATATAAACAGATGTAATAACATAAATACACTTAATACTCTCATTGAATAGACTCCAGAAATTAAGGCAATAATAACAGCAAGCATATTTTTGTCAAAAGAATTTGGTTTTGATACTGGTATTTTCTATTTAAGATATATTGCAGGATTTTATGGAAATATGGATTTGGGGAATTTGTTGAGATTCTTGATTCCGTTTTTCTGAACTACCACAAGGTCTTCTATCCTAACTCCACCAATTCCATGATAATATAATCCCGGCTCTACAGACTGAACCATACCTGTCCTGAGATATCCCGGCACATTTGCAATTCTAAACGGTTCGTGAATATCAAGCCCAAGTCCATGCCCTGTTGAATGGAAGAAGCCCTGCATCCTGCCCTTAATAGGTCCAGTCTTATAGCCGAGTTGCTCAAATACTCCCTGAACCGCCTTATGCACATCAGCAAGCAGCACACCATCCTTTATCATTGATAGCGCCTTATTTTGAGCTGTAAGTACCGCATCATATAGTTTTAGCAGTGCCTCTGAAGGTTTCCCCACCACAAAGGTACGGGTCATATCTCCAAAATACAATGTCTCCATTGAACGTGGAAAGATATCTACAATGATAGATTCATTCGGCCTTATTGGACCGGAGCCCTCATTGTGCGGGTCTACTGCATCATTCCCGCAGGCAACGATTGTATGTGCACCGACCATATTCTTTTCCATAAGGAATAGATTTATTTGCTTTTTAAGATACTCAGATGTCACACAGGTTCCATCAAAATATATCCGCGTCCCTCTGATGTTTGACTCTTTGAGGATGTATGCAACCTTTCCCATCGCCTCTTCTGTAATCCTCTGGGAATGGGCTATCTTCTTAATCTCATCCTCTTTCTTAAAAGCCCTCTCCGCAAAGAATGGGTCCGATACTATGTTGATCTTAAATCCCTTTTTAGCAAGATATGAATAAATTAGTGATGGAAAATTTGCCGGCACCTCAAAGGATTTCATCTTAAACTTATTGAGTAGATGTTCAATGATGACTTCAATCGGAGGCATTGTATTTTTATCTATATCCGATGCAATCTTTGAGAGCGAAAGGACCTCTTCTACCTTTGACTGTTTCTTTGCTCTATCTATCTCCAGATCCGTCATTACCATATACCTGACGCCGTTTCTAACAATCAATAGAAATGGGTCAGGAGCCATAAAGGATGTTGCATAGTATATATTTGAATCTGTCTCTGGACAGGCGTACATTACATAGCTTCTTTTATTCATTATTTCCCTCCAGAATTTTATGCGAGCATTACTTTCTTTACCTTATCTCCAAACTTCTCCTTTAATGCCTCCTCCACCCCATATTGAAGTGTCATAAGTGCACCCGCACAGTGTGCACAGGCACCCTGTAGTTCTACCTTGACAATTCCAGAGCTCTCCTCATAATCTACAAACTGAATATTTCCTCCATCCGCGACCAGAAATGGCCTGATCTTCTCTTCAATGTACTTTTTAATCTCTTCTTTCATTACACACCTCCTTGGTGTCTAATATTATACTATTTTGATAAAATCCATTAAAAAAAGATCTAAATTACTCCTCTGCATCCATACAGCATCTAAATCCATAATATGGGGACTTCTTTGAACCAGACTCAACCTTCCGGGATGCACATCTCACAGCCCATGCAGGCTTATTTACATAACCTCCCTTAACTCCCTTTGCACCGCCCTTCATATATACCCATTCTGCCACATTTCCAGACATATCAAATATTCCATATGTGCTCTTGCATCTACTAAACTTGCCAGAAGGTGCAACATTTCTATCCTCACCTGAATCACTCTCAGCATTGCAGGCATTGGGGTCAAAATTGTTATCATAGGGATATTTTAACATTGAGAGACCTTTGCACGCCCTCTCCCACTCCTCTTCAGAACAGAGCCTTTTACCAATTGAGCCACACAACTTATCTGCCTCATCAAAAGATACTGAGGTCTTTGGGATCATACCCTTTTTATTCGGGAATTCATATCTATCTATACAATATGAATGTGTACTGACACTGACAAATGCCAATTCATCGGGCTGTCTCCCTTCATCAGCAGGTACTGAACCCATCTTGAATGAGCCCGCAGGAATATAGACCATATCCTTCGGACAGGGACCTGACGCCTTTGACTTCTCTTTTGGTTCTATCTCCTCTTTCTCAGATTTCTCTTTTATCTTCTCATTCTCTTTACCCGTCTTTGACTCTACAACTCTCTTCTCCTCAACCCTTGAAACAGCCTTCTTCTCCTGTATCTCCAGAACCCTATTCTGCTCCACTTTCTCTCTTACAACGATATCTTCATCTAAAACATCCTCTATGATAGATGTATCCTCCAATACATCCGATATATTTGTTTCCTGAGCAGCATCAAAGATATCCTCCAATTTAGAAGTATCCAGTAGTAATATAATAGGTATCTTCTCCATATTAGCAGCAAAAAATCTATCTTTAAGCAAAAGTGCAGCAGTAATCAATATTGATAGAAACAAGATTATAACAATTAAAGATAAAATCCCCTTTTTGGAACTCTTTTTCTCTACCTTATCATCAGATTTTACCTGTGTCTCACTCATCTTCTTTTTGATATGTGTAAACTTCGTCTCTACGGCTGATATGTTCTGGTGATATTCATCTCTAATACTCTGAGGCAGATCATTGTAGATAGAGAGGGCATCAAAGAGCTCGGCATTAAATTCATTGATATCGTTATGTCTTAAGAGGGGGTCTTTATTTGTCGCTTTTATAATGATATCTTTCAACTTTTTATCAATGGTCTCATTGTACTTGAATAGAACAGCCTTGTTTACATCTGATTCTTCAGAGCCAGAAAGCAGTGTCAATAAGATCCTTCCACATGAATATATATCACTTCTATATGAAGGTTCATTACCCTCAAAGATCTCCGGTGCAAGATAGATGTTTGATTTGTCCTCTTTTAATTGTTTAAGGCAGTTTGAGAGAGGGATATAGTTTAATATTGTGGTATCTGTGAGCTTTATATAATCTGGTTGAATGATGATATTTGAAGGCTTAAAATCCCCGTGACAGATGGTAGGATGCATCTCATTTAGTATCTCACCCATCTGGAAGAAGAGAGGTTCAATCTCCTCAAAACTAAATGGTTTATTGACCTCTGTCCTGAGTTTGATGGTGTTTTTAAGAGACATCCCGTAGATAAATTTCATACTCACATAAACCCACCCCTCAACAGAGATGTCTGCATCAAAAATTCTGACAAGATTGGGGTGAGATATATCCTTTATCCCTCTTATACCCCAGACAAGGCGGGACATCTCATCTTCATTTTTAAATATAAAGGGTTTAAAGACCTTGATAGCCACACCGGTATTAGTCGCCTTATCTATGGCATAAAATACCTGTGCAAATGTCCCCTCCCCTATAAAGCGGGTGATAAAATATCTCTCATTAAATGTGCTCCTGATTTGAAGGAGTAGCTTTTCAGAATCAATCTTCAGCCTAATAGAACCTGAACTCCTAACCTGAAGAGGCTCCTTACAGAGACTGCAATACTCTGAACCATCAGGATTATAACTGCCACACTTCTTACAGAGCACAACCTTCCTCCAAAACCTCAAATCAGGTAATAAGAGTTGAAATCCGATTTACATCCAGTCCATAAGGACAATCATCAATATTATAATTGACATTACTCTTCAAAATACTATACAGCGTTGGGTCACGGGAGAGGCGCGTAGAGAGTTCTGCACCATCATACTCTCCTTTCTCTCTCTTCACGATGGAGCACATATTACAACAACTGCATCTTCCAGCCTCATATATTTTATTTATCTCTTCTGCTCCAAGGACATCAATCTTATCTGATTTAAATCGACTGATAAATTTCTCTCTATCACCCCTTTTTACAAATAGATATTTGAGCATATGAATAGCAAAGAGAAATCCTAAAATAAAAATTGATTGTATCTTCTTAAGCAGACTCATAAATCCCAATTATATGCTATAACCCAGAATTTTCAAATTTTTTACTCCTCACCCATAAGAGTAATATTTAGAACTTTCTCGGCATTCCTGTAATACAACTTCTCAAGAACCTCGTCCGGCAGATTGATTGCATCTATCTTCCAGTCTCCCTGAACAGGAGTCATATGCTCCATCTGATATGCATCCGTCTCAAAATATTTATAATGTTTTCTGTAAAATTCTATTGCGTCTTCATCATCGGGCTCTGGCTCAAAACCCTTTGAACCGAGCCAGAGGCTATCAGAATAGATTCCGATATCTGTCCCAAATAATATCCTATCCTGATATTTTATGAAGAAGTCGTGCATCTTCTGTGCGTTGTGTCTCCCAAACTCCGGCACCCTTGCAGCAATATCTATATAATAATTTGGATATTTATCAAGCATACTCCCTACAAAGTCGGGATTCTCAGCATAATTCCCAAAATGAACACCTATAAAGACTGTCTCAGGATGTCTTCTTATAAGATTCTCAAATTGAGAGATCAACTCCTCAAATGTTGGATAATCATTTCCATAAAAAGACCAACCCGGATGGGCAAGTAACTCAATATATCTTTCATTGTCGGGTGTAGGTGGTTTGAAGAATGCCACAGGGTCTGCTGAATGAATGGAGACTGGAAGTCCAAGCCTGCCACACTCCTTCCAGATGGGGTCCAGTATCTCCTCATCCACTCTAAGTAATCTACCATCACTATATCTGATACCGAGTCCCAGAGATTTAAATATTTTTACTCCCTTTGCCCCCATCGCCTTTGCCCTATTAAGATTACGAATATTTATCTTTTGAAAGAGCTCTGGATAGTCCACATAATACCAGTTGAGATTTACATAATTTATTATCCTGTTCCTGGTCATATTTGCAAGGGTCTGCATCATCTCAAAATCATATCCGGGGATTCCCCCACTCAGATTCACAAGCCTCCTTATCCCGGATAGATCCATAATCCTTATCGCCCTGTCAAAACCATTATATCCAATATGGGCGTGCGCATCTATTCTATATTTTATTCTTGAAAAGCTTGAAGAAGATAACTTAGTAGAGTTAATAGGATTTTTATGCTCTGAATCTCTAATACAGGATAAAAAAGGGGATAGCGTTAGAAAGATAAAGAGAAATGCAAGATATTTAATCTTCATATTTTGCTCCTGATGATTTCACATATCTTTTCAATCTCTAAGATTGTAAGATTCTGTGGTCTCTTTGTTATATCAAGGATATCCTGAATAGACAACAGTATATCTTCGCCAAATCTTGCCTTTAGAATACTTCTCATACTCTTCCTCGGATATTTAAATATCTCCTGTATACTCCTGTTGCACTCCTTATATAACTTATGCCTTGATATGTCATCAAAAAAATTGAAATAAATTATGGCTGAATCAACTCTCGGAGGAGGGAAGAATGACCCTCTACCAACCACTTTTATAATCTCTGGATTTGATAGCATCCTTGCAAATACAGACATTGTTGACCAATCTCTATCTCCAGTATTTGCAACGACCCTCTTTGCAACCTCATATTGAAACATCAAGAAGGCGCTCTTTATATAGACGGCATTCTCAAAGACCTTAAATAAGAAGAGTTTTGATAAGTTATAGGGCAGATTTCCAACAATTACAACTCTTCCATATATCTCAAAAAACTTTCTAAAATCAAAGTTCATCATATTCATCTCAAGTAGTTCAAGATGGTTATTGCCTGCAAATCTCTTTTTCAAACTCTTTAATACATCCCTCTCCATCTCAATTGCAATTACCTTCTCACAACTTTCAAGTAGATATTCGGTCAGATTCCCGCTTCCTGCCGCAAACTCTATTACAACTCCATTATCTGATTCCCTGCTTACATTATTTGCAATAAATTCAAGTATATCCCTATTGATCAAGAGATGTTGCCCCCATGACCTCTTCAACCTTTGAGATTTAGAATCAAGAGATGTCATATCAAACCCTTCTTAAAAAAAAATATTACAATATTATGACGCAAAAATCCACATTATTATAGCCTAATTTAACATAGCCGAAATCAATATACTTGAAAAATCTTCTTGCATTCCGCGTAGAAGTTATACTATTAAAACAAGAAATTGAACATTTATATTATCATCTCCTTTACCTATTTCATATACACCACATTAAATACTCCCTGCCCTGATGTAAACCTGGATAAATCACCAAATATGTCCAAAATAATTTTTTTCTTGACATCAGGGTATCAGATGGAGATGATTATAATTGGAGATTAAAGGTAGGTCCTGGTGGTGATTACAAGAAAATTACATCTTATCTTATCGTAGTCTATTTAAACTTCACAAAATCAATTTTCAATCTGGAGAGAGTTTATGAGATATTTATTCAGTCTGTCTATTTTGGCAACTCTATTTTTATCAATAGCGATTCTCTCTGGTTATAAATCAGAATCCTCCTCTGGCTGTTCACCTGCACCAGAGGTAAATATCTTAAATCCAGAAGAGGATGAGAATATTGAAAATCCACCAGTTAATGTTGAATTTGAGGCAAGGCAGAATTCAACTGATCTGACTTCTATTGATTTATCAAGACTTAGTGCTATAATTATTGACAATATGAATAAGGCTATTGACGATCAGAGGTATGCCTCTAAAGAACAGTGATTTTGGATGGAAGAATATCTCTTTATGGTTAAAGGATTTTGATTATTATACCGAACAAATTTTCAGTTGCCAAAGCAAATTAGACAGAAATTTTCAGAGGACGAGTTTTATAAGGCGGTGAGGGAGATAAGGGGAGAGAGAGGGATTAATGGATTCAGGGTGATTTGTGTCAAATGTTATCCAGTCAATTTGGACTGGCTCATTCATTATTTTACAAATAATTGACTTCTAAAATCAGATTATTCTGGACAGCAATGAAAAGTTTTAAGACCTTAGCTTGCAATTTGGTTATGTTTCTATTGTGTAATTCATCACATTGTGATATTATATTGAATATCAGGAGGTTAAGGATATGGCAAATAAAGCGTATGGTCCTTTGATGGCTTTGCTTTGGGTTATTATATTAGGTGGTTGTTCGGGGTCGGTAGTAATCAATTCCGCACCTGAGGCAAATATTCCCAAATCAATAATTGAGGGGAAGGTTGGGAATCCTGTACTGGTTGCTGGTGAGGGCAAGGATATTGATGGGGATGCTCTAACTTATCAATGGAGTATAGTCAGCTTTCCAACAGGGAAGGATGATTCAGGGAAGGAGATAAAGAGCGCACCTGTCATCAACTCTCAGGAGGATGGCAGCAAGATTACATTTACACCACGATTAAAGGGTATCTATTTTGTAAAACTAATTGTAAGTGATGGCTCACTAAAGAGTAATCCAGCGTACGCTACGATCTATGTCTCAGGTGGTAAACCGAATGTGCTTATTGTAGATGCAGGTAAGGATCAGGTAGTAACTGTTGGAGAGACTGTTACATTGACCGCAACAGTTCAGAGTGACCCTCCGGACTTAATCTATTCTGCAAAATGGGAACAGTTGAGTGGTACTCCCGTGGGTGTGACGGATTGGGAGCAGTTGAGTATCACCTTTAAGGCACCAGATACACCTCAGGAGATAGAATTCAAATTTACCGCAGATGACCATATGGGGACTGTCTCTTCAGATACTGTGAAGGTGACTGTAATCCCGGCAAACAGGGCTCCGGTTGCTGATGCTGGAAAAGACCAGCAGGTAATATATGGTTCAAAGGTTATACTTTCTGGACTTCTGTCATTTGACCCGGATGTCGGGGATAAGTTGACTTATAGATGGGAACAGGTATCTGGTAAGACGGTTGAGATTTCAGATAATACAAATGTGGTAGCTTCATTTACTGCCCCTGAAGAAGATGCAGAACTGGTGTTAAGATTGACAGTGAAAGATTCAATGGGGCTCTCCTCTTCAGATGAGACTATTGTGCTTGTGCGAGGTGGAACCAATAGGGCACCTGTTGCAAATGCAGGGGAAGACCAGACTGTGAGAATAGGGAGTACTGTATATCTAAATGGTGGTTTAAGTTATGATGAGGATGGGGATCCGCTCTCTTATGAGTGGATACAGAAGGGCGGAACATTTACTACTATTTATGATAGTAATTCAGTGGTTGCAAACTTTAAGGCGCCCAATGCAGAGACAAAGATGGAGTTCTCATTGATTGTCTTTGATGGTAAGGCATATTCTGAGCCAGATAATGTGATTGTAGATGTAAAGGATATATTGAATAATCCCCCTGTGGCAAATGCCGGAGATGACCAGACTGTATCACCCGGTTCTGTGGTTGTACTAAGTGGATTAAATAGCAGTGACCCGGATGGTGATAAACTTTCATATACATGGTTTGAGAAGTCCGGTCCACCGGTGATTATCAGTGGTTTTAATAATTCTATCGCCCAATTTATTGCCCCAACCACTGAAGGCGAAATTGTAATAGGTCTTATTGTGAGCGATGGGAAGACAAATAGTGTCCCTGATGAAGTAAAGATATTTGTGCAATCATCTGGCAATCATTCACCGGTGGCGAATGCAGGGAAAGACCAGATAGCCTTTGCCGGAGGGATAGTTAAGCTTGATGGGTCTCAATCTTTTGACCCTGATGGTGATAATCTGACATATAGCTGGTATCAGATTGCGGGGGACACTGTTAGACTGGATGGTGCAAATAATCCGATTGCCCAATTTACGGCACCAAATAAACAGACTACATTAAAGTTTCTCCTGATTGTGAATGATGGGAAGCTCAATAGCGCCCCTGATGAAGTGACTATCAGAGTAAAGGTGAACAATAATAAGCCGAGGGCTAATGCAGGACTGGACCAGACTGTCTCTATAGGGCAGACAGTCTATCTGAGTGGTATTCTCTCAGAAGATCAGGATGATGATCCATTGACTTACAGGTGGACACAGATTGAAGGTGAGGCAGTCAGTCTTGAAGGTGAGACCAATGTTATTGCCAGATTTGTGGCACCACAAAATACAGGGGTACTCAAGTTTCAACTCATTGTAAATGATGGGATGGAGGATTCAGACCCCGCAATTGTGAATATAAATGTCACTACTGCATCTATTGATGAACCAATTGCGGTCATAGATCCGCCCTTTGTAAGAACAGGTTTTTCAAAGAATGTCACACTTGATGGTTCAAGATCATCTGACCCTCAGAATAGACAGCTCACCTATAACTGGTATCAGGTCTCTGGTGTCCCTGTGAGCTTTTCTCCTGTTGATTCCCCCTCAATCTCCTTTGTATCTCCGTCCGGTCCAAATAAGTCTGTTTTAGAGTTTGGATTGGTGGTACACAATGGATACAAATATAGTGCACCTGCAAAATCAATTGTGAATTCTGAAGACGAAAGGCTCAATCGTGCACCTGTTGCAAGTGCTGGAGATGATCAGGATGTCCTGCACGGGAGATTGGTTACAATTAAAGGTACGGCATCTGATGCGGATGGTGACCCACTAAATGTGAAGTGGGTGCAGATAGGTGGTACACCGGTAAACTGGATAAATGAACCATCGGCTGAGGGTGAATATATAATCTCCTTTGTTGCACCGGAGTCGAGAGAGACTCTAAGGTTTAAGATTGTGGCTGACGACCTGCTTGTTAAGGCAGAGGATATTGTGGCAATAAATGTTACCAACACAAAGCCAGTTGCTGATGCGGGTGCAGATATCAGTATTACGGCTACAGGGAAGAAGACTCAGATAACTCTGGATGGCTCAAAGAGTTTTGATGCTGATGGAGATAATCTTACATACAAATGGAGATTAAACGGCAATATCATATCCCAAAATGCGGTATTCAGTGATGCCTTTGAGAAAGGCTCTTATGTATTTGAACTTGAGGTCTCTGATGGAGTTGATTTATCCACCGATACAGTCAATGTGGAGATTCGCAATGCAAAGCCGGTCGCAAATGCTGGACCAGACCTCTTTGTGGCATCCAAAGGGGCGCTGACACCGGTTATTCTGGATGGGAGCCAGAGTTATGACCCGGATGAGGACCCGCTTACATACGTGTGGAGGGAGAATGGAAACACCATTGCACAGGGAAAGGTTGCCGGGGTAAATTTAATCAATGGGAGGCATATCATTCAACTTGAGGTATCTGATGGGACTGAATATTCCTACGACGATGTATTGATTGATGTGGATGTTGGACCTCCCTATGGAAGCATAGTCCTCAATGTAAATCCCTCCTTCTTGATTGCCAATGGAGTGGATAAGGCAACGGTTACGAGCGACCCGATTAAGGATGAGAATGGGACTGTTGTAAAAGATGGAAATTTGATAACGGTTAGTTGCAATCTATGTACCATTAATGCACAGGATGAAGATGCTCAGACGCAGGGGATTCAACTCAAGACAATAAATGGGATTATCTCATTTGAGGTTGTAGCAGGGACAGTCAAAGGAACCGCAGTTATTACAGCACAGGCAGTCCCTCCGGGTACGGCAACGGGTTCTGTGAATCTCCTGTTGAAGGCTGGAGATCCTGCTGGTAATATTATATTAAGTCCGGTTCCTAAGGCAATTACTGCTGATGGAGTGAGTGAGAGCAACATCACATCTGACCCGATTAAAGATTCATACGGTAATATAGTTGAGGATGGGAATGAGATAACGATATCTGCGACTGCTGGAACTATTGTTGCCAGTGATGTAAATGGTGGTCTTAATGGTATACAGGTTGGTACCACAAATGGGGTAATTAGCTTTAAGCTCAGGTCCACAACCACAGCAGGTTCGTCAAATGTATCTGCTACCTCAGTTAAGGGTAATGCCACGGGTTCAACGACAGTCAATTTTATCTCTGGAAATCCAGCGGGTAATATAGTCCTTTATGCAAATCCGACAGAGATTAATGCAGATGGGGTAAGTACATCTACAATTACCAGTGACCCCATTAAGGACGGCAAGGGGAATACTGTGCCTGATGGGGTATTTATTACTGTGAGTACGACGCTTGGAGGCATTACCTCAACAGATCTGGACCCAAATACCGATGGTATTCAGGTGGCGACTGATACAGCCGGGAAGATCAGCTTCGTAGTAAAGTCATCCACAGTTGCCGGGACTGCCACTATAAATGCCGCCTCAGTCTCAGGTAGTGCAACGGGCAGCACAACTCTAAAGATGAAGGCCGGAAGTCCTCATCACCTCTCATTTACAATTCAACCTCCGTCCACCGCAAAGGCTGGTGAGATATTCTCAACATTTACTGTTTCAATTCTGGACGCAAATAACAATCTTGTGGATTGGGACAATTCTACACAGATAACCATATCAAGTACCGGTACTTCAACACTCAATGGGACGGTAACAAAGACTGTATCCGGGGGTATTGCATCCTTTGACAATATCTTTTATACAAAGGCAGAGACGATTAAGGTCCGTGCACAGACGAGCGGGGTTGCGGATGCATTAAGTAATGATGTACTTATCACTGCTGGGAACCCATCAAAGATTGTATTTGATATACAGCCCCCATCTTCACTGACAGTAGGTTCAACATTTGATGTTAAAACCTGTACTGCTGATGAGTATGGAAACATAGTATCAACCGGCGTTCCATCGTATCAGGTAGGTCTGAGATTAAAGCAGGATAATACATTGGAATATACCCCCAGACCATCTACCAGCGGAGGTTGTGCAATATTTACAGGTGTAGGAATACAGACAAAGATTGATCTGACCACAAGGGCATCAAAGACTCCATATAATCTTGAGGCATTTGCAACAGGTTATACATCCGGGGAATCAAATGCATTTACAGTAAATCCTGGACCAATTGACCATATAATCTACAATCCAGCCCCACCATTCTCTTATAAGGCTGGAAGTACAATGTCCTCATTTTCAGCCATTTTGAAAGATTTGTATAATAATACAATTTTTACGGATAATACTACTGTCATATCTCTTTCTCTCGCAAAGGGGAGTTCATCACTTTCAGGTACCACTCTCAAGACCGTAAATGAGGGTGTTGCCACATTCAGTGATATAACCTATTGTAAGGTGGAGACGATCGCCATTAAGGCATCAACCTCGTCTCCAGCAAGAGAGGTTACCTCCTCTGATATAGGAGTTGTTGTTGGGGACCTCGCAAAGTTCTCCATCAGCGGTATTCCAGCCTCTGTTCAGGATTGTGCGAGCAATACAGTAACTGTTATAGCCCAGGATTCCTGTAACAATACCATTGGTTCATATCGTGGCACAGTTCATTTCTCAAGCAATGATACCCGTGCGCAACTCCCGCCAGATTACACATTTACTGCCTCAGATAATGGCACGCATATCTTTACAAATGTCCAGTTAAAGACCCCCGGTTCAAACTTTTATGTGAGGGTGAATGACACAGCACAGACGACAATTACTGGCGAGATTTCACCAATAACTGTTACTTTAGGACCGCTCTCAAAGTTTGAGGTAAAAGATGTCAAATCCCCATTTGAGGCTGGAACTACCAGCAATGTAACTGTTACTGCTAAAAATGCCTGCGATAATACTATCACAAACTTTACGGGGACCATCCATTTCTCAACTGATGATACCAATCCACAGGTAGTACTGCCTCCCGATTATACATTTGTTGCCGGGGATAATGGGACAAAGACATTTACAAACGGAGTAAAACTCATTACTGCTGGCACAAGATATGTAAAGGTAGAACAGGTCGGAAATCCAGCAATCAATGGTCAGCAGGGCAATATAAATGTGACTGCGACAACTCTCCATCATCTAAGCGTCTATGGCCTGCCAGATTCATTCCCCGCCTGTGCGACAAAGGCTGTGACAGTTGAGGCAAAAGATGTATACGGCAATAGAGTAACTACATATACCGGGACCGTCAAATTTAGTTCAAACGATGCCGCATCAACTCTCCCCTCAAATTATACCTTTGTGGCAGGGGATCAGGGCCTAAAGGTAATAAACGGGGTAATTCTCAGAACTCTCGGGAGTAATTACTATGTAAAGGCGGAGGATACCGTAAATCCTTCAATCAATGGGCAGCAGTCTCCGATTGAGGTGATTCCTGGCGATGCAAAGATTCTGGTTGTGGACCAGATTACATCTCCTATTGTAGCTGGAACGCCCTCAAATGTACGAGTGACAGCCTATGACCAGTGTGGCGCTGGAAATGGAAATGTGGCAATAAATTACAGAGGGACAATACACTTTACCACATCTGACCCATCCACTCACCCAGACAAGAAACTTCCGTCGGATTATACATTTTTGGCAACTGATAATGGAACTCATACATTTTCAAATGGCGTAACACTCGTTACAGCGGGTAACCAATCTGTTACTGCAACAGATACTGCCAATGGGTCCATTACAGGTACTCAGAGTGGAATTGTTGTGACACCGCTTACAACAGATAAATATCTGGCTTATGCAACTCAGCCTTCATCTCCTCAAACCGCCGGGGTAAACTGGCCTCAGGCATTCAGTGTAAAAAGGGTGGATAGATACGGGAATGATATTACTGGAGACAATTCCACTGTTGTCAATGTAGAGGCGGCACCTGGCGCCACATCAACTCTAAACGGGACGAAGAGCGCAACAATGTCAAATTCAGTGGCTACATTTTCTGCCAATACTATAAACTATACAAAGGCTGAAACTATAAGGGTGAGGGCATCTGCAACTGGCTTTACATCTGTGGATAGCAATAATGTGGTGGTTAATCCGGGTTCAGCGTCAAAACTTGCATTCTACATTCAGCCACCCTCTCCTGTGACTGCTGGTGCAATATGGAGTAATTTCGCAGTGGTGGTGCAAGATACATATGGCAACAATATTACAACAGATAACAACAGGGCAATTACAATCAAGGCATCCACTGCTGAAAGCTGTGCAACTCCCCTTGCTACGAATCTGCAAGGGACTCTGACACAGAACACTGCATCGGGAGTGGCGACCTTTAATAATATACTTTACACTGTTGCAACCTCATTGTCGGTGCAGGCAGCTGCTACTGGACTCAGCAGTGCCTGTTCAAATACAGTTACAGTAAATCCCGGACCGCTTGACCATTTTACCATCACGGCTACCGGTGGAGGAGATATCGCAACCCAGACCGTAAATCTCCCATTTGGGATTGATATCACTGCACAGGATGCATTCGGGAATACAGTAACCTCCTATACCAACAATGTCTCTCTTGCCTCCAACAATTGTGGCGGTAATGCACTTCAAAATGGGGACCCACAGAACACAACCAATTTTACAGCCGGCAAGCTCACAAATTATTCTGTGACATATACAAAGGCGTGCGTTGGTACATATCTCTCTGCAACCGGTGGAGGTAAGAGTGGTAATAGTAATACATTTGATGTATGTTATGATGGTATGATTGCGGCTCCGGTTGCAAAAGACAGAAATGGTGCAATAAGGAATTCCTTTATCCCGGGCGATATAATCCAGCTTGATGGCTCAGCAAGTGTTGGACCCTCCTGTGGGAGTGTAGCAAGATATGAATGGTCTGTGGCATTAGTTTCTCAAGTTGGGGCAAGGTTTATCAATCCTCAAGATGGAACTTATCTTTCTGAGCCAGCCACCATCGTAAATCCGGTGGTCATTGCCTGTGATTTAAATAGTACGAATGATGATAATGGTGATTCGCTGGTTAATTACTGTTCTACTAATGGACCCCAAACCCTCTCAATACAACTCAAAGTCTGTAACAATGCTGCCTGCAACGATAAGACCGACACAAAGGTCATAAATATTACAGTCAACGGTATGCAAACACTTGCATCAGGGAACTTTGTAGATGTGGCGGTTGCAAAGGGTGGAAGTAGAGTCAGAGAGGCATATGCCACTATGGGTGGTCAGACATCTGGCTATAGATGGAATATTGTAAGCCAGCAACTTGAATCAATAAATCTGAGCGTAGGCGGTGATGTGGTGGACAAAGGGCTTAGAAGGGTGATTGTGGATAGAGATTACAATGTCTGGTTTGCTGAGTATCCCTCGGGTAACCCAACTCAGGATGGGGATGGTGAGGTGATAAAGTGGAACCCATTTACTGAATCAGTCATATTTGAAAAGAACCTTTGTGGCAATGGCCCTTTAAAGAATGGTGGGGATTGTGATGCAGATGTGGGGGGTATATATGCAATGACTATCAAAGGGAATAATAACAATGTAATATTCTTTGGAACTGACGATGGATATACCAAGATAGACCTATCTGGGAACTGGGAAGATAACCTAAAATGTGACAGTAATGGGTATTGGCT
>JBMFOP010000006.1:0-53428 GCA_049969675.1 Myxococcota bacterium
AAGAATGTGGAGGATTTCCCATATATTATCGGTGGCGAGATAAGGTCATCTCCTATAATTGATGACATAGACAATGATGGTAGAATTGAGATGTTGTTTTTAAATCCAAAATCTGAATTACATTCTATTGTGGCGGTGAATAAATGTGAGAAGAAATCCCGACTTGTATGGCAGATGGCTGGCAAGGATTCACAGAAGAGCGGCAGATTCTTCCCCAACGCAGCGAGAATATATAATGTGGATTTTGAATCCGATAATATCCATTCTAATCAGGAATTGAAGATTAAATACAGTTACTTCCATCTGGACGGAAGACCGGAGCAGAATACAAAGATATACTGGTATAAGAATGGAAAACATATTGAAGAGCTGGATGGTAAGAGAGTAATTGAGCCAAAATATTTTAAAAAACATGATAAGTTATATGCCGAGATTCAGGATGAGGAAAATTTTAAGGAGTATGGAAGGGGCCCTGGCTCCAAGATTATAAAGTCAAGAGAGATTGAGATAAAAAATGTGATTCCAGACTCACCTCAGATTGAGATAACTCCAAAGGATGTATTTACAGGGAACAGGGTAGATGTAAAGATAATAAAGGAATCCACTGATTATGATAATGATAAAATTATTTATAAATATTGGTTCTTCAAAAACAATAAGAAACTGGAATATCCGGAGAATCAGAATTTTATAAAATCAGAAGACATATTCAAAAATGACAAGATATCCATTATTGTTACTCCTTTTGATGGTGAGGAGACTGGAAAGCCAGCAACCCTTGATTTTACAGTGAAAAATACTGCACCGACTACCTGTGAATTTGAGATATTACCTCAGAATCCAACAGTTACAAATCAACTTGAAGTCAGAATAAATAGACCATCCACAGATATAGATAAGGACAATCTTGAATATGTCTACAACCTATGGCTGGATGGAATCTTTATCCCTTATGACTTCAGAACCAACAAATTTGAGCCTGGATTCTTCAAAAAGAATCAGGAGGTAAAGATTGGTGTAAGGGCTTATGATGGGGAATTATATTCACAGGAGGTATATAAGACTGTAAAAATATTTAATTCGCCTCCACTCGCACCAGAGGTATCAATTTTACCCCTAAATCCCACAGTGGAGCAGGAATTAAAGGCTGTAATAAAGAATCCCTCTATTGATTATGATGGGGATTCTATAAAGTATAAATTTATCTGGAGTAAGAACGGAAGTCCTATACAGGATGCAACTGAAAGTATTCTAAATCCAAATTATTTCAAAAAGGGTGATATTGTTAGAGTGGAAGTGATTCCAAATGATGGTGTGGTAGATGGGAAGGGCACAACAGCTGAAATCAAAATTATTAATGCCCCACCATCAATACCGATTGTACACCTTGAAAAAACGGTGCTGTACTCAATAGATGAGGCAAAGATAATATTTGATAGAGAATCAAGAGATGCTGATGGTGATAAAATTGCATATAAAATAGAATGGTATATGAATGGAAAGAGGATTCAGGCCCTTGATGACAGATTTGATTCAAAGGGGTACTCTTTAAAGAAGAATGAAAAATGGAATATAAAAATATTTGCAACTGATGGAAATGATAAGTCTGGAATTAATGAGCTTTCATTTGAGGTGAAGAACTCGGCTCCATCAAGACCGGAGATCGCATTTGAAGTGGCACCAGTTGATAGAAATAGCAGTCTTAGAGTAAAGATTGCAAAACACTCTTCAGATGTAGATGGAGACAGAGTAGAGTATAGAGTTAGATGGTTTGTGAATGGGAAGGAGATAGATAAAAATAGAGATAAGATGGAATTAGCACCTGAGAATTTTTTGAAAAATCAGAATGTGGTTGTGAGGGTTATTCCTTATGACGGAGAGGTAGAGGGTGAGTTTGCTGAAATAGGTACCTTTATCAAAAATGCACCCCCATTATCACCAGAAGTAACCATAGAACCTAAAAACCCATCGGTTCTAAGCGATGTAGTCTGTAAAGTTAAAAAGGCTATAACTGATATTGATAATGACAAAATTTCTGTCAAATATAATTGGTACAAAAACTCCACTTTATTTCTATCTGGAGAAGACAATTTATTGCCTAAAGGAGTTTTTCGAAAAGGAGATAAAATATATTGTGAGATTGTCGGTACCGATGGAGAATTTCTGGTAAGTGCAAAATCAGACGAGGTAGTTGTAATCAACTCCAGACCGGAGAGACCTCAGGTCAAAATCCTGCCCGAGAAGCCTCATACAAAGGAAGAACTTTTATGTATAATCTCTAACAACAGCAAAGATGCAGATCAGGATAAGATAACTTATCATTTCAACTGGAAGATGAATGATAAACCATTTAAGGAGGGTGTAACAAAACTCGCACCTGAAGATGTCAAAAGGGGAAATAAGTATACTTGCAGTGTAATAGCGAGTGATGGTGAACTGAAGAGTGAGCCTCAAGAGTATTCTGTAAATATACAAAATAAAAAGCCAATGGCTCCCAGTGTAAGACTTGAGCCACAATATCCATATGAGGGAGATGAACTTAATTGTAAGATTATTAAGCCATCTGAGGATATTGAGAAGGATGAGGTAAAGTATAAATTTTTCTGGTATAAGAATGGACAGATGCTAAACTTTGCCACCACTTCAGCCTCCATACCGGGTAGACTTGTCAAAAGGGGTGATATCTATAACTGTGAGGTGGTCCCTTACGACTTTGATGGAGATGGTGATAGGGGATATTCAAACTCTGTGATAGTACTTGAAAAGAAATAGTATTTTATACTTGACCTGAACCAATATTCAGATTTTAATTAGTTTTATTATATGGATAGTATAAAGACGCCAAATGTATTTATCTTCCTCTCAGACCTTTTGAGAAAACCTATTATAAATACAAATGGCGAAAAGATGGCTAATATCTATGATATAATCATCAAAGTTCCAGATAATTATCCAGAAGTTATTGGCTTCATTATTCAGAAGAAGAGAGAGAGGTCGCTCTTTGTACTCAGTGCGGCATCAATGGAGATAAGAGAAAATTTTGATATTATATGTAAAGATTGTGAACTCATCTCTTTCAGAAATTATGATATGACCGGTAAGATCAGAGCAAATATGGACCTGATCGGGAATAAGATTGTGGACACAAGAAGTAAGAAAGTGGTAAAGATCTACGACCTCCACCTTCTCAGGGTAGATAATCTCTTAAAAGTAGCTCACATTGATATAAGCCTTGCAGCGAATCTCAGAATGTATTTTGGTAGTAAATTTTTAAAATTTATCTCTATTGGAGGATTAATTTCATTTTTAAATAAAGAAGAACTGGTCTCGTGGCGATATCTCAATGCGATACCATGGAAAAATGGAAACTCCAGACTGAACTTTGCGTTTAGAAGTAATGATATTATGGAGATGCATCCAGCCGAGATAGCCGATATTATTGAGGAACTCGACAGATATGAACAGGAAGCCTTATTTAAATCACTGGACAGAAATAAGGCGGCTGAGACTCTAACAGAGCTTGAAGATTCAGATGTCCAGAAGAAGTTGCTTGAATCAGTTGGAAGGGAAGAGGCAGCAGACCTGCTTGAGGAGATGCCCCCGGATGAGGCAGCGGATTTACTTAAAGAGATTGACGAAGAGGATGCAAAAGACCTGATAAATAAGATGGAGAGTGATGATGCTAAAATAGTCAAAGAACTTATAAAACATGAAGAGGATACGGCTGGTGGATTGATGACCACCGAATTTCAGACCATTCCAGAGGACCTAACTGCGGAGCTGGCAATTGATTATTTGAGAGAAAATGCAAGAGAGGCAGAGACGATTTATTACATTTATGTAGTAGACAAGAATAATAGGCTCAAAGGGACAGTATCATTAAAAAAATTGATTATATCTGAAAAGAACACACTTATATCCCAGATAATGACCAGAAATCCTGTTTATGTCCATATTGATGACAGGGTAGAAGTTATTGCCCGTATAGTCTCAAAATATAATCTGCTTGCCATTCCTGTTGTAGATAGAGATAGAAAATTAAAGGGAGTAATTACACTGGATGACCTATTTGAGGTAGTTGTTGAAGATGGCTGGAAGAAGAAATTAGGAGAGAGATGAGCTTTTATAAACCTATAAACGCATATCCTAAAGAATACTATATTAAGAAATATCTCATTTTTGCTTTTGTATATGCCTTCCACGGTTTAGGATATATTTATATAAATTCAAAGGTCAGAACAGATAGATTATATGATGTCTCACTGATGATTGACAGAATAATACCATTGGTCCCCGGGTGGTCCTGGATATATGAGATGTTATTTATCTTTCCGATATTCCTTGTGCTGATTCTTGAGACGCTGGATGAGGTCAAGAAGGTGGGTTTCTCAATTATTATGTGTGACCTTGTCGCATATCCAATATTTTTAATGTTCCCTGTTATGTCTGTTAGACCTGAGGTCCCTATGAATACAGCAAGTGAGATTCTGCTCAACTTTATCTATTATGTTGACCTTCCCACAAATTGTTTCCCATCTCTTCATGTAGCAGTCTCAATGGTCTCCGCCTTTGTAATTTATCACAAGACCGGATTCAGTGGTATATGGGCGATAACTCTCGGGATATTGATATCACTCTCAACACTATTCACAAAGCAACATTACTTCCTTGATGTAGTTTCCGGGTTATTGCTTGCAACATTCTGTTATTATGCATTTTATGTTGAGGCTTATCAGGAGAGGGTATTTAGGAGATTTTTTCAGGCAAGGGATCTGGCATAATAGTCATTATTCGGTTCTTTTGCTATTAAAAATGTTTGTTAATTTGTATCTTTTGTGGTAAGTCAATATCCTATTCTATGGAGGAAATTTATGAGAATTATTGTTAATGTCCTGTTTGTAGTTGTTATTTTATATTTTTGTTTTGCCTGCAGTGATGGAATAGAACCAGTTGATGCAGGAGCCGATATTCAGGCCACAGATAATGCCGCTCCTAATTTTGCTGGATTGATAGGTATCAAAATAAATTTTCCAGAATCTGTTACATTAAACTGGCTGGCAGCAAAAGATAATGTAACAAAAGAGGAGAATATAATCTATATAATCTGTATGAGTGAGACAGAAGGTGGTTGTAAGACCAATTTTAACGAGAAGGATAGCGTTAAAGGTACACTATCATATAAGATAACAGGTCTTATAGAAGGCAGGAAATACTACTTTTTAGTAAGGGCAAAGGATGAGGCTGGAAATGTTGATGCCAATATGGTAGAAAAGGGGGTAATATTTGAGAAGGAGAAGGATACAGTTCCACCGACATTTATGGGATTGAGTTATGCAACACCAATGAGCGATAAGGCTGTAAGACTTTTATGGGAGAGTGCAGAGGATAATAACACAACGAAGGAAAAGATTATCTATTCTATATGTATGTCAGAAGAGAAGGGTGGCTGCCTCTCTAATTTCAAAGAGAGTTATAAGTCGGAGGCTGGGGCAACCCATTATGAGATTGATGGACTCACAACAAATAAGACTTATTATTTTGTTGTAAGGGCAATTGATGAAGATGGCAATGTGGAGTTAAATAAGGAGGAGAGGAGCGCAACCCCATCTGCCGCGATTAGATTTGTAAGGACCTATGGTGATGCAACTTATAGAGGTGCATCCTCATTTCTGCTTTTTGAAGACGGATTCCTTATGTGTGGTGGTGGAAGGGTAGGGGATATGCTGGGTGCAGATATATTTATTTCAAGACTTGACCGGTATGGAAATGTGAGGTGGATAAAGGTCTATGGAGGACTTAAGGGTGATTCCTGTAATAGTGTTGCAATCGGAGATGGAGGGTATTTTTATGCTGCGGCATCCTCACAATCTTTTTCAACACTCGGAGATAAAGACCTCTTATTCTTAAAATTCTCTAAGGATGGAGAGATCCTATTGGCAAAGCGCATCTATTCAGATAAGAATGATTTGAATGGACATTTAGCAGCACTTCCCGATGGGAATCTTGTATTCACAGGATATACCGAATTGGACAATATGAAATATAATTCATTTATTTTATTAATTGATAGTAATGGCAATGTTCTTAAAAAGAAATATATCCACTCTGATGTGGATAACTATATAACAAGAGTTAAGATATATGGAGATAAGATATACCTGATCGGTTATACAAATCCAGAGTCACAGAACAACTATGATGGATTTATCATTATTATTGATAAAGATTTGAATATAATTTATCAAAAGACCATCGGAGGGGCAGATTATGATAACTTAACTGGTATCACAGTAAATAGTAATGGAGGTGTTGTTGTAGCAGGACAGAGTAAGAGTTTTGGTGATACTGAAGGTGATGTATATATCGTGAGTCTTACCTCAGACCTGTCTGGTAAGAACTTTGCAAAGGTATATGGGATAGAAAATAAAAAGGATACGGTTGGGGATATTGCAGTCTTCAATGATTCATATATTCTGGTTGGGGATATGATTCCACCCATTGGAGGTGATGATGATGCAATATTCTTGCGGGTTGATAATGCCGGTAATCCACTTCTTAGTAAATTTTATAGAGGTATTAGAGATGACTGGTTCTCAAGGATAGCGGTAGATAATGAAAATGTCTATATCCTGGGTGGTACAGCATCTATGCACAATGAGACCCCAGAGATATGGCTACTTAAATTCAAAGAGGATGGGACAACAGGCGGAGACTGCAAAGTATCATTTGTCAATGAACTAACAATCAACACCAGGGATATTGAGCCCATTATTAAAGATGGAGACTTCAAGATAACTGACGCAGATATCAATATAGCAGATGTAACCCTGAATTATATGGAAGTTGGCGCATATGTAGATACTCAATGTAGTGCAGAGTGATTTCTAATCTTTAATAAAATCAGTAGTCCTATAACAAATAGAATCTTAAGAGATAAAATTGATAATCTCTGACTATCTGTCAATCTGGATATAGTTCCAAATATTAGTGGTCCAAAGATAGCAGCAATCTTGCTTGAAAATGTCATAAATCCAAAAAATTCTCCAGTCTTTTCTCTGGGTGATGAGACTGCAATAAAACTCCTTGCAAGTGCCTGTGTCCCCCCCAAAACAGTCCCGCAGATAGATGAGATTAAAAAGAATAGACTCTTACTCTCTGCAATAAAAATTATAAATAGGCTTACTATCCAGATAATTACTGTAATAATTATACTTTTTATAATCCCAAACTTTCTGGCAATATATCCTGAAGAGATGGCTCCAATCGCTGCAAATATCTGTATTATTATGAGCAGAATAAAATTCTCTTTGAGTGTGAATTTAAGTGTATGTACGGTATATGAAGAGAAGAAGACAATGACTGTGGAGATACCATCGCTTATAAAGAAGTAGGCAAGAAGGAAGATAAATATCTCTTTATAACCCTTAATATTATTGAAGGTCCTTTTTAACTCCACAAATCCTGCTAAAAGATTGACATTCTGTTTCTCTCTATCCTTCTGTTCTGGCAGAATGATATATGAGGGTATGGCAAAGATTAGATAGGAGAATGCTGTAATCAGTATAATGATTTTTGAATCTTCTATCTCTCTTACAACAAAAATCATTATTATAAGGGATGTAAGTCCCCCAAAATAGCCGAGCCCCCAGCCAATTCCGGAGTATTTTCCAATCTCTTCCTCTCTGACAATATCTGGAAGAAATGAATTATAAAATGTCATATTTATTGAATAACAGGAATAGGCTAATATAAAGAAGAGCATTGAATAAAGAACCGTGTTTCTATCAGAAAAGAATAATAAGAAAGTAGAGACTATGGAGATTGAAGAGAATATTATATATAGCCCTTTTCTTCTATGGGATATATCTGAATATGTTCCGAGAATAGGGGAGAGTAATACCGCAAAAGCCATAGAGATTGATGTTGCCACACCCCATAAAAGGTCTCCTCTGCCTCCAATATTTCCAACGATAATCTGTTTAAAGTATAGAATAAAGTATGCCGTAAGAATCACCATTGAAAACTGTGCCATTCCAAAATCGTAGAGGATCCAACTAATGATATTCATTCTCTTCATAAGTTCCCTTATATATCAGTATCCCTGACAAATAATTAGATTAAACAACAAGGCGACTGTCATATAATTCCTTTCAATATTATTATTTTTCGTCTCTCACGGCGTCATTCATTTGACTAATATAACACAAACTATCAATAAGACAAACAAACTTGTCTCACCAACTAAAAGAATGACAAAACTTCTTTAAGAGCGGTGTTAGAAAGTGCAGGAATTTTTTGTAAAAAGATTAAAAATTCCCTTGACAGAACGACAATATTAAGGGTATTAAACCCTACTCTTATTTGACTTTATTTAAGGAGTAATTTAGTTATGAAGACTGACGGCATTAGAAACATTTCATTGATGGGTTATGATGGAGCTGGTAAGACCTGTCTCGCTGAGGCACTTGTAAAATATGGGGCACCGGATAGGGCATTGAAAGAGATTGCACCCACAAGATTGGATCTGGATAATGAAGAACTCAAAAGGAATATTACCCTTTCTACAAAGACTACATTTACTCAGTGGAAAGATGTGCATATAAATATTCTTGATACGCCAGGCTCATTTAATTTTCTTGGGGAGACCTCAAATAGCATTGCAATGACAGAGGCATCGGTATTGGTTATAAAGGCGGCAAAACCAATAAGACATTATATTGAGAGATTTGGATTTATTGCTGAGGATAGGGCAAAGCCTCTCGCTGTCTTTATCAATCAATGTGATATGGAGAGGGCAAATCTGGATGAGGCGTTTTCAAGTCTGACTCAGGAGGTAAAGGGGAAACATATATTTATCTCTTACCCCATTGGGCTTGACACCGCACATCAGGGTGTGGTGGATGTATTGAGGAAGAAGGCATATTACTATCAGGGGGCTTATGGAAAGTTTCAGGAGAAAGAGATCCCGCCTGAATTGAAGGATAAGATTGAAGAGTTGCATACACAACTGGTTGAGGTATTGGCAGAGACAGATGATGAACTTGTGAATAAATATCTGGAAGGTGCTACTCTGACGGAAGATGAGCTGACGACGGCATTTAAGAAGGGATTTGTGACGAGGGCATTCTTCCCGGTATTCTGTGGCTCGGTGAAGAAGGCAACTGGTGTAAATCTCTTACTTGATTATGTTGTAAGCTGTTTCCCCGACCCAACCTCAAGAGAGTGGCCCAGTAGATTTAGTGAAGAGAAGATGGAGATGAGAAAGGTTGACCCGAATGAGCCATTTTCTGCGATTGTCTTTAAGACTACTGTTGACCACTTTCAGGGCAAGGTCACATATATGAGAATAATCTCGGGGGTAATTAAAGCAGACCAGCCAATCTATAATTCTTCAAAGAAGATTGAAGAGAAATTTGCCACCCTTATAAGAGTGGACGGAAAAAATCAGATACCCCTTACAGAAGGGATTGCCGGTGATATTGTCGCGGTGACAAAACTTAAAGATACTCAGACTGGTGATACATTATCTACACCAGATAGACCTGCAATTTATCTAACAATGGAGTTTCCAAAGCCCACTATCTCATTTGCATTAAAGGCCAGGACCAAACAGGATGAAGACAAACTATCAAACGGATTGCAGAGATTGATAGAAGAAGACCCGCTATTATCATATACGAGGACAACTGATACAAAGGAGTTGCTCCTATCTGGAATGGGACAGGCACATCTTGAGATTGCAATTGAGCGATTGAGAAGAAAGTACGAAGTAGATGTAACTACTCAACCACCTAAAGTTCCATACAAAGAGACTATCAAAAAGCCAGCAAAGGCTCAGGGAAAATATAAGAGACAGTCTGGTGGTAGAGGCCAATATGGAGATTGCTGGCTTGAACTCAAACCATTGCCAAGAGGTAAGGGTTTTGAATTTACAGAATCCATCTTTGGTGGAGCCATCCCCAAAAATTATATACCCTCAATCCAGAAGGGAGTAGAGGATGCAATGCAGGAAGGTCCTCTTGCTGGTTATCCTGTGACAGACATCTCAGTAAATGTGTATGACGGTTCTTATCATGAGGTAGACTCCTCTGATATGGCATTCAAGATTGCTGGTTCAATGGGATTTAAGAACGCCTATGCGGCTGCCAATCCGGTCCTGCTTGAACCTGTAATGCAGCTTGAGATTGTGATTCCCGAAGAATTTCTTGGGGATGTAATTGGGGATATCAACTCCAGAAGAGGAAAGATTCAGGGAATGGACCCGACACCACGCGGGAATGTGGTTAGGGCCCTTGTGCCATATGAAAATACAGCGACCTATGCTACAGACCTCCATTCAATTACACAGGGTATTGGTTACTTTACGATGGAGTTTTCACATATGGAAGAGGTTCCTTCCCAGATAGCCCAGAAGATTATTGATGCCTATCAGAAGCAGAAGGGTCAGCAGGAGGAAGAGAAATAGGTCTTTCCTTAACTTTAAGCCTGAGCCTAATTACCATCAGAAGCGCTTCAAAGAATATCTTTTGAGACATCTTGGATTTGCCCAGAATTCTATCTGTGAAGATGATTGGCAATTCATATACCCTAAAGCCCTTTTTATATGTCCTATAATTCATCTCAATCTGGAAACCAAACCCGGAGAGCAAAAGATTGTCCAGATCAATTGATTCAAGAACAACCCTTCTAAAGCATTTAAAACCACCAGTGAGATCCTTAATAGGGATGCCAAGAATGGTTCGTGAATATAGTGAACCACCTTTACTAATGAGCATACGAATAAATGGCCAATTCTCAACGCCTCCGCCTTTCACATATCTGGAACCAATTACAAGGTCATAATCCTTTATCTTCTCAAGAAATTGGGGCAGATAATCGGGGTTATGTGAGAAGTCTGCATCCATCTCAAAGATGTGTTTATAATCCCTCGCGAGTGCCCACTTAAATCCAGCCACATATGCCTTTCCAAGTCCTTCTTTCTTCTCCCTGTGCAGCACAAACAATCTACCTTTATATTCATTTAAAGCCAGTTCATCGGCGATTGCACCAGTCCCATCTGGAGAATTGTCATCCACAATCAATATATGTGTATCTATCCTATCAAAGACCGCCTTCGTAATATTACGAATATTTTCCTTTTCATTATAGGTTGGAATAATTACAAGATTTTCAGACATTTGTTATTGACTCCATTTCAATCTAATATACAAATTTCAATCCCAGAGACGCGATATTTCTTGTATAATCAAACATTCCTCCTTTTACATTTGAAGTATTCTTCAAAAATGAATAACCGGTATTTAAAAATAATTTGTCTGAATAGAGCCTTAAATCAACTCCCAATTCAAAGGCTATTCTCATATCTGTCCTTGAACCCACTTTGTTGTCAACTAAATAATACGGATTGCTAACTTTTTCGGAGAACATATAATAACCAAACCCTCCAAGGGCATTCAGGATTATGGATCTTCCATATTTATAATTGAATCCAAGCCTGAATTCCGGCCTCTGATACCTCCATCCATCTCCTTCAGCGTTATTAATTCCATAATAATCCTTGTTGTAAATAGTGAAACCTGGACTGATTGAGTAAGAAAATAAAATATATGGGTCAACCAGGAGTGATGACCTGTTGTAATCTTCCATATATGGTTTTTCAAAAAAGTGCCTTAAATGTGTGGATGCACCAATTCCAATCACTGCATTTCCTTTGTGATAATTGAATTCTGGAGTCAACTTATGCCCGAATGAGTAGGCATCAAGATTATTTGAAATAAAGTCATAAGTGTAATCATAGGTAATGCCTATCTGGAATGCTGGTCTTGTAAACTTATATAAAATTTGAAGGTCATTAGAGTTGAAATTATATTTGTGAATGTTAGAATTTACACCCTGATAACCGTTATATATAATACCCAGAAGATGGCTAGATGTATTCACTATCCTGTAACCGACTGAATATCTTGCCTCTGTCCTCAAATCGTATCTCTCAGCATATTTAACTTCTGGCAGTTTGATTGCATCTGAATCAGGATATAAAACTACATTGGAATCAAATGCCTCATTTATTGATAACAAAAGTCTAAAATTTTCACTCTTATCTTTTCTGGTATTCTTTTCTATAGAAATAATCTTTGAACTTATAACAAATGGATTCTCATATTTATCTCTCAAAGAAACCAGATTAGAAATTGTAGCATCTGAATCTCCCTGCATTGCTCTCTTAATAATCCTGATGAATTCTTCCTTATTTTTATGTTCAATTTTGGGGTCTTTCTCAATTTTATCTATGAGCATATTCAGATTTTCCCTATCATTTAGACGGTTATAATTAAGTGCCAGATATATCAGAATAGTTGTGTCATTTGAATATTTAGGAATCTTTTCAAAATTTGAGATTGAACCCTTGTAATCTCCGTTGTAGTATTTTGAAATTGCGAGTATCTTTACAACTTCATAATTGTAGGGGTTGACCGAGAGAAATTTTGTAAAATACCTTTCAGCATCCTGATAATTCTTTAACATAAAGTGTGAAATACCCATCAGATAAATTGCATCCAGATTGTCTTTATCTTTTTCAACAACTGACTCACAGATTTTAATGGTTTCATTATATGATTGAGCCTTAAAGAGTCCAAATGCCTTTGTCAGAATGGCATCATTATTTGCGGATAGATTTGTTGCAATAAATATTGAAATCAATATCAAAAGTATCTTTTTCATATAATATCTCCTTTTATTCAATGTAGTTTATTTTGACAATTGAAACATACTTCTTATTTTCAAGTTCAAAGTATGCACCCAGATAATGGTCATTGGAGGAGGGCAGGGTGGCTGGACCTTTTAAGATAGCGGTGTTGCCGGAGGCTGTGATTTTGCCAATCTCTTCATTACCACCTTCAATATTATCTATCGTCCAGTGAATTTCGGGATTTTTTATATCATCCTTTAGTTTTGAGGTCTCAACTCTGGCAGTGATCTTAATCTCCTGATTCAATGATAGATTAATTACCTTGGTGTCAAATTTAATGGGGGGACCAAGCTGAATATCTACCGAATTCTTTACTTCTGGAATCAGATTGACTGGTTTCCTATCAAGCATATAGATAACATTCTCATTTGGACCTGTTATGAATACCTCAATTAGATGTTCTCCACTTGAGAGGTTTAATACAAAGAAATTCCTGTTATCTTTAATTTCACCTAATTTCGCCTGAGATACAATCTTATTGTCACTATAAATTGTAATTATAGCGGAATCCCTGAGCATATTGTCCAGGTCAGCAGGTAGATTAATAATGGCAGGTATTGTCTCTATCTGTGATTCTGGTTTATCACCGCAGGAGATGAGGATTGAAATTAATCCCATTAAAAACAACAACATAATTGTTCTCTTCATAACTTAACTCCTTATTTGACATTTAATATTAATACTGAATCTCTTGACAAAAGATTCTTTTCAAAATCTACAGGGACATCTGGAGAGGTATATGTATCTTTACAACATGATTTGTTATTACTAACTGTGGTGAAAAAGGTGTCAAATTGAAATTCCTCAATGAAAGAATCAAATGGGTTCCTCTCTGCAATCGGCATCTGAATAGAATATAATGGAACTTTTATCTTTTTTATCAAATCATCTATATCCACGAGTCTGATTGGAGAGGGTTCTGTGGGTAGTACCTGAGGCAGTACCTTTGAGAACATCTCTTTCTTTATGGTTTTGTAATTATTATCTGACTGAATCAGATTTTTGACCATAACCTCTTCCTGAAGCACAATTATCTCAGTTGTGCCATCCAGAGCATTGACATTCACAATCAACTCTGCTGGCCTCTCCCTGATTATCTCCGCTGTAGGGGTATTTATAGCACCCTTCACCTTATTGTTTGCATCGGTACTTATCAAGATATTGCCTTTTAATATTGTAATCAATTCTTCTGAGTCTGAAAGTTTTGTAAAATTTATGTCAGAATCTCCAGGTATGAAGATAACAAATCTATCTTTAAGAATTACTCTTAACGATGTATTTTCATCTGTCTTTATCCTGAGACCACTTTTTAATGTTGTATCAGATGTATTCGTAGTCCATTCTTTTGCCCCTTTAATTTTAGTTTTATACTCTTTACCAGAGATTAGCATAATATTTCCCTCTAAATTTTGCGCAAACAATATAAAGGGGAATGATAGCATTAAAAGGATAGGCAGAATCTTTTTCATTTTAACAACCTCCTTACGACTTGGGTATTATATACTTATATTTTGTATTTGCAACACATCTTTTGAGGATTTTATCTTTAATCTTGCTATCCGAAAAGATTAATGAATCGCTTATCTTTGAATCAACAATAATTGAATTGTCTCCTATGATAGAATTTAAAACTCTGGAATTTACTATTTTTACATTTTCACCCAATATATTTCCATTCGGGTCTAAATATTTTTTGAGATATTTTTTATCAAAAATTGGGGATGTAATTTTACTGTTCTTTAACATAAAATTTGTTCTATATAGACTCTCTGGAGTGCCAATATCAAATGATTCTATTCTGGTGAGATAACCATATACCTTATAGTTTTTTGAAATAAGAGAAGGATATGTAATCTGGTTTATGCATCCATTCACTGGAAGATATTTAAAAACGGATGGATTAATTATATGCAGACCCAAGAATCTACATCTCTTAAACATATCTGGTTTTTTTGGCTGGCTCTTGATATATCTTATTCTATAGTTCTTATCAATAAATACAGAATTTTGATCTGGAATATCTCTATCCTCAATCAGGAGCATAGTTGCATCCGAGGTATTTCTAATATGAAAATCTATCATCCCTTCAAGGTTTATATTTGAAATAGTATCACCATTTAATACAATTAATGGCTCCTCAATTTTAAAACTATTTATTATATTTTTTATTCCACCTCCAGTCCCAAGAATCTCAGACTCATAGGTATATTTTACAAAATCAAAGTTCTTTTTTAGATATGATTTTACGACCTCCGCTAAGAAATGTAAATTTACATAAATATCTTTCAGCCCCAATTCCCAAATTAGCATTATCTGGTGCCATAAAGGGGTTTTATTTAAGACTGGAACAAGTGGTTTGGGGCAATTTTCAGTAAATGGGTGGAGTCTTGTGCCAAAGCCAGCAGATAAAATGATTCCAGAAAAGGATTTCATTTTCTATTTATTGAAATTCGGGTACATATTTCGCTATTGTTTTATGTAATTCTTTGAATTCATTGAATTTATTTATAGCATCCCTTGCATAAGTAAATGAGTTGGGGATATATGGTAAAAATGAGGGATTCCCCTTGACCATGTCAATAAAAACAAATCTACCCCCATCTTTGAGCTTCCTCTGGATTGTCTGTAAATAGAAGAGCCTTTTGAATTCTGCCTCATCAACTTTTAATATATTTGAATTAAGTGATGCAATATATAACTCTATGAAATCATTAACTATTTTCTCCTCAAATCTAATATAGCTGTCTCTTAATAAAGCCACAAGGTCATAGGTGGGCGTACTGATTAATGCATCCTGAAAATCTATCAGGTAATAATTTCCGTCTCTTATCATAATATTGCGGCTCTGATAATCTCTGTGTGTAAATAAAAATGAGAATTTCTCCAATTCATAAGATATCTTAGAGAAGTAGTTTCTGATTAAATTTTTATCCGGCTCTGGCAATTTGATATTATTCCTCGCCTCAATCCCATACTCTATAAAATGGTCAAATTCCCACATATATAAGTCATAATCAAACTTCCTTAGAAAGGCTATACAATTTTTATCTGGTTTTTCAAGAGTTCTGGTTTTCAATAGGGCAAGGAGTTTTATTGCCTTCTCATAAAGTGAGAAGTCATTTCTTGATGAAAATGCCCGTTCAAGGGTAGTATCTCCAAGGTCCTCAAGTATTATCATTCCGACATCAATGTTGTGATAGATAATCTCTGGAACTGGAATATTAATCTTTTTAAGATATTTCAAAATATTAATAAAAGGAGACTCTTTAATAAATAAATTTTTTGATGCCTCTTCCGATTTATTTGTAAGTTCTGGATTCCATCGCATAAGAATAAAAGTTTTATCTGATGACTCAGTAGTAATTCTGTAATAAGATCTATATGATGCATCACCTTTTAGTTTAATTGTACCTGATACCTTATGGGGTGAAAGTGCATTTTCAAGTATAAGTTTAACAGAATCATCTAACTCATTGTAATTACTCATAAAAAACTCCTAAATTGGGATTATTAAAAAATAAAATGTCTGATAATATATATTATGTTAACTTATTCATATCTCCCTCTACGAATACCAATGTTTATTACAAGGGCTATCAACATCATTGAACTTATTAAGGATGAACCGCCATAGCTCATAAATGGAAAGGTAACCCCTACTACCGGCAAAAGTCCAAGTAGCATTGATATATTAATAGTAAAATGGGCAAAAAAGTATGCAAATATTCCAAAGGAGAGATTTTTTGCAAAGATATCATTTGTTGAAGCAGAAATTCTTAAAATCTGAAGTAAAATCAAGCAAAGTATTATTAAAAGGATAATTGACCCAACAAAACCCCATTCTTCGGCAAATATACTAAATATAAAGTCAGTATGTTGTTCAGGTAAGAAACTGAATTGTGATTGTGTTGACTTCATATAACCTTTTCCAAATATCTGCCCTGAACCGACCGCTATTATGGATTGTATTGAATGATATGCCGAACCAAGAACATCAGAATCAGGGTCTAAAAATGCAAGAATTCTCTTCTTTTGGTATGGCTTTAGAAATTTGTGCCACGCCATAAATGATGCACATATTCCCAGAATAAACATAATTATAAAATGAGAAATCTTTATTCTATTAAAAAGAATTATCAGGACCCCAATGATAAGAATTATCATTGCTGTCCCTAAATCAGGTTGTTTAATAACAAGCAAAAACGGTAATATTACATAAAAGAATGGTATATACAACTTATATATGGACCAGCTGTTATAAACCTCTTTCTTATCTCCAAAATATTTTGAAACCATTAGAATAACTGCTATCTTTGTAATTTCAGCGGGCTGAATCTGGATGATTCCAAGGCTCAGCCATCTCTTTGCACCCATTGCAGTCTTTCCGAAGAGAAATACACATATGAGTAAAATTATACATATTATATAAAATGGATATGTAAAAATTTCAAATTTTTTATAATCAACTGTAACCAATGGAATGCATATAACTACTCCCAATATTGCCCAGATAATCTGGTTGTAATAATATTGATTTTCAATACCCCGTGGCGTTGTAACAGAATATAAATTTACAATACCAATTGAGATCAGAATAGTTGTTAAAAATAATAGAATAATCACATCACTATTTGACTTCTTTTTAACAAAAATATCCAATGTTCAATCCCCTATCTCCAAATCAAGATTACCACCAGCCACAAGATTCTCATTGAACTTCATACCCTTAAACATCTCATAATATAATTTTATAGCCTTAAATACATAAGGTGCTGCCCCTGATGCACCATGACCGCCGTGTTTATGAATAACTGCAACAAGGATCTCTGGATTTTCTACATCTGCAAACCCAACAAACCAGGCGTGGTCTTTATGAATATATGTTTCTGAAATGTTCTTACCGTCTTTCATTTCTACTACCTGTGCGGTACCTGTCTTTCCAGCTATTTTAATCTGTTTATCATTACCAAAAACTTTATATCTCTGATAGGTTGCGGTCCCGCCCGGCTCACTCGTTACACCATATAGCCCATCAAGGATTATACCTATGATATCTGGCGAAATACCCAGCTCATTCACTATTGTTGGTTCGTTTTTAATTACTGGTTTATTTTCAGAATCACGAATCTCCTCAACAATAATTGGTTTTAATAATTTACCTCCATTTGCAATAGCTGCATATGCATATGCAAGTTGAATCAATGTTACATTTACATCACCTTGACCAATTGATGCATTTATCGCATATCCTTTATGATAAGAACCAAATCTCTTGCTCTTTTTATAATATTCTTTGTTCGGTAATATCCCGGATGTCTCTTCATCTATCTCCAAACCTGTCTTCATACCAAATCCGAGCATCTGTCCATATTTGTAGATATTATCAATATCAAGTCTTTCCCCGAGCCTATAAAAATAGACATCACAGGATTGAACAATTGCCCTATGCAGCGAAAGAGTTCCGTGCCCTTTCTTTGCCCAGCACCTAAATGGTCTGGTTCCAAACATAAAAATACCGTTACAGAAAGATGTGGTATTTGTTGTTATCAACTTTTTGTCCAGGGCGGCTATGGCAGATACTATCTTAAATGTAGAACCCGGAGGATAATGGTCCTGAGTTACTTTATTTACAAGAGGTTTTAAGGGGTCATTTATCATATTGTTCCAATCAGTCTTACTGATTCTTTGACTCAATCTTGATGGTGAAAAGGAAGGCCTGCTTATCAGTGCCAGAATCTTCCCTGTTTGAGGGTTAATAGCGATCAGACCTCCATCCAGTACATCAAAGATCTTTTCCAGTTCTCTCTGGTAGTTCAGGTCAATTGTTAGAATTACATCCTTCCCCTGAGTTGGAGGATATTTCTTAATCTTCTCCTTGAGAAAGTCCTTAACCTCAGAACTATCAACTTTAAAGCCTTTTGCATCAACCAGTATAAACTCCTTTCCCTCCTCACCTCGCAGATAATCTTCGTAAGCCAGCTCTATCCCTCTCTTCCCTATTATGTCTCCCTGTTTGTAGATCTCTTTTTCTTTATTCTTCTCGGCCATCGTCTTCTTATCTATCTCTCCTACATACCCTAATATATGAGAGGCTGTATTGCCAAGTGGATAATCCCTGTATGAATCCATTAGTATCTCCACACCAGATATCTCTTCAATATTTGATTCCACAATAGCCACCTGGTCGAAGTTGAGGTCGGAGAGAATTTTTATAGGCTTAAATCTCTCAAGCCCCTTCTTCTTCTTTATTTCAATCAAAAGGTCATTGAATCTCTCTTCTGGAATACCAATCAGTTTATCTATCATCTCAAGTGTCTTTCTGTAATTTTTCACAAATGCTGGTGTGAGATATAGATTAAAGGAGGGTCTGTTCTGTGCAAGTGTATTCCCTTTTATATCCAGAATCCTCCCCCTTAATGGACTCAATCTCACCTCCTGAATAAAATTCTTCTCTGCCCTATCATAATAATATTCACCCATCTGAATCTGAATCCTGTAGAGTCGAATTATTATTATAGCAGCAACAACCAAAACCAATAATATAAAAAATAGATATTGAAGACGATAGAAGTATTTGATCTCTGATTCTGTAACTATCTTATCTTTTAACACCTTCTACATTCCTCAAAGAGAAAATCACCCTATAAAAGTAATAATAAAATAGACCAATCATAATATTTGAATAAAGAAATTGAAACATATCACGCATAACAATGACTTTATCTTTTGCAAAGTATGCTAACATCTGAATAGTAAATACGATTAGACTAATTGCAAAGATAGAGATTATATAATTGATTAAGTTTGTAAGGCTATACTTTCTGGAGAAATTCAAAAGTAACACAATTGATACACCATAACCTAACATAATTGAGAACAACTCGTCATAGTGAATTATAGAGGAGATAAACCCTATAATTAGATAACCCAAAATAAGAATACTATTGTTGTTTATAAGTGAAAAGAAAGGGATAATAGGGAGGAAAATATCATAATATTTAGAAGAGATTCCTGTAATGGCAAGTAAAATCTGTAGAACAATAATTATTGAGATAATATGAATCAAAAGTCTCAAATCCCTCTTCATATCAGAATCCGACAATAATAAACATATAATCAATCTTATCAAATTTTACAAATGGCATAATATATGCTTCCTGAAACATATCTTTTGAAAATTGTTTTACATCCTTAATAATACCTATAGGGATACCCGGGACAGAATATGTCTCAATACTCTGAGAAGTTACTACTATATCATTAATTTCTACATTAGAACTCATAGGTATATATTTCATTGTCAGTCTGTAAGTAAAACGACCCTCGCCCTGAATGATTCCCTTTGTCTGATTATTTATACTTGTAACTGAAAAAAATGACCTTCTATCAGATAACAGTCTTATATAAGAAAATGAATTGTTTGTCTCTATAACTTTCCCGGCAAGACCGTCACCTGTTATAGCATACATACCTTTTTTAATTCCCCTACTCTCCCCTGCATCCACCACCACTACATCTTTTGAGTAGCTCTTAATATATTCAACAACCCTGACCAGAATTAGCTTATAATCGCTCTCATATCTATAATCCAGAAATCTTTTTAATTCAATATTTTCATTAAGACAGGAGTTCAGTAGATTGCCCTTTGCACTTATTTGTTTGAGCTCCTCTTTTAGACTCTTATTTTCTTCAAGAAGTGAGGCATGTAATCTGAAAAATTCTTTAATATCAATAGTCTTATCCTCAATATAAAGAAAGAGCGATTTAAGGGGATAAAAAATAGACAATATTTTTGACGATATTACAATCGGTTCACTCTGATAGATGATAGATAGAATTATCAATATTAATGGAATTACAATAAATATAACATATAGAAATTTTTTATACATTACTTAGATTCTGTTATACCTTTGATAGAATCAGTAAGAACCTCCCGTGTGCATAGATCTATTCAATAACAATTTGTCTCAAAAGGTCTAATTCATCCAGTGCCTTTCCACCACCGGTGGCGACAGCCCCGAGTGGGTCCTCGGCAATCATCACAGGGAGTCCGGTCTCCTCTCTTATCAATGTATCAAGATTGGTAAGAAGTGCACCACCACCCGCAAGAACTATTCCTTTATCTACTATATCAGCGGCAAGTTCAGGTGGGGTCTTTTCAAGTGATTCTTTAATAGCATTGAGAATTGCATTTACCGGCTCGGAGAGGGCATCCCTGATCTCGCTTGAATTTACCTCCACAGTCTTTGGGACCCCTGCTACCAGAGAACGCCCCTTTACCTCCATCGTCTTCTCTTCACCGGAAGGATATGCTGAACCAATCTGTATCTTTATCTTCTCTGCTGTGGTCTCACCAATTAATAAATTGTATCTCTTCTTTATATGCTGGACTATTGCCTCATCCATCTTATCCCCGCCTATACGAATTGATTTAGAGAAGACAATACCACCAAGCGAGATGACAGCAATCTCGGTAGTCCCACCTCCAATATCAACAATAATATTTCCAGATGCCTCGGTAATGGGTAGGCCTGCGCCAATAGCAGCCGCCATTGGTTCTTCAATCAGATAAACTTCTCTTGCCCCAGCAGATAGTGCAGACTCCTTAACTGCCCTCTTCTCAACTTCAGTTATACCAACGGGGACACATACTATTATTCTCGGCTTAACCAGTGTCTTTCTGTTATGTGATTTTGTAATGAAGTGTCTGAGCATCGCCTCTGTAACCTCAAAGTCGGCAATAACTCCATCTTTCATAGGTCTAATCGCTACTACATTAGAAGGGGTCTTCCCGAGCATCTCCTTCGCCTCCTTACCAACTGCAAGGACTTTCTTAGACCCTTTTGAATCCTTCTGAATAGCCACAACAGATGGCTCATTAGAGACAATACCCTTTCCTTTCAGATAAACAAGTGTATTTGCCGTCCCCAAATCTATTGCAAGGTCGTTTGATATTAACCCATAAAGCCAATCCAGAATCATACTGAACTCCGAGTTACTGTTAAAATATACAGGTGATTATGGATATCAGAATAAATCCTCTTTTTCAACCTCAAAATATACAAATTAAAAGACCAGAACAATTAAATTACTTGAAAATGGTCAAATAATAATTATATTTGCACTACTACGGAGGTATATATGTCATTTTACCTTACAAAGGCACAGCTTCTGCTTACACCTATTTTTATAAATAGATGTCAACTAAAGAATCGTATCAGTATGCCATCTCTTCACCTGAATATGACACCTGATGGAAATATGAACCAACAGATAACAAACTTTTACTTTGAAAGGGCAAAGAATAAGGTCGGATTAATCATCGTAGGTGGATGTGCCATTGATGATACCGGCGGTGGCCCGCTTATGATAAGCCTTGAGGATGATTCAAAGATAGGGAGTCATAAAAATTTCTGCGAGCAGATTCACAGGACAGAGACAAAGGTCTTTGCACAACTCTATCATGCAGGGAGATATGCCCATTCTTTTCTATTCGGGAAAAGGGTAATTGCACCCTCCCCTATCCCATCTCGTCTAACAGGGGTTACACCAGAAGAGATGACAGAGAGGGATATTGAAAATGTAGTTCAGGCATTTGCAGCGGCGGCATTAAGAGCCAGGACCGCTGGATATGACGGAGTTGAGATAATTGCATCAGCCGGATATCTTATATGCCAGTTTTTATCTCCACTTACAAATAAAAGGACAGATAGATTCGGTGGTTCGCTTCAAAACAGGTTCAGATTTGCAAGAATGGTAATTGAAGAGACCAGAAAGGCTGTTGGGAAAGATTACCCATTGATTATAAGGATGAGTGGTTATGATTTTATGGGAAACTACTCTACTTTTAATGAGACGGTTGAGATTGCTAAACTTTATAATGAATGTGGTGTGGATGCCATAAATATAACCGGGGGGTGGCATGAATCACCAGTCCCTCAGATTACTGGACATCTGCCACCAGCAGGTTTCAGATTTTTATCAAAGATGGTAAAGGACAATGTAAATATTCCAGTCTTTCTCTCAAACAGGATTAACTCTATTGAAATAGCGGAGAGTCTAATCGCACGAGGCTATGCCGATATAATCAATTTTGGCAGACAACTTATTGCAGACCCCGAGATGCCTCTCAAGGTTTATCACAAACGAATTAAAGAGATTAGACCCTGCATTGCATGCAATCAGGAATGTCTGGATAATGTATTCAATGGTCTTCCAGTCGGTTGTACAGTCAATCCTATGGCAGGAAATGAAGGAGAAAAGGAAAAGATATTAGAAATAGAACCTAAAAATATCGCAGTTATAGGGGCTGGTGTTGCAGGTCTTGAATGCGCAATCAATCTCGCGAGAGCTGGACATACGGTAACTATTTATGAGGAAAATAACTATATCGGTGGTCAGTTAATTGATGCGAGCGCAGCCCCGGGTAAAGAGGACTATAGAAGGTTGGTTGCCTATTATGAATATATGATTGAAAAATATTCAATAAACCTACTTTTGAATAAGAGATTTGACCTTGATGAGCTTGATAAGAATCATTTTGACTATATCATTCTTGCAACTGGCTCTGTTCAATTTATTCCAGATATCCCCTATGCTATAAATGAAAATTCGGTACTTGCAAGATTTGTTCTCACAAAGAGAAGACCATATGGGAATGAGGTAGTAATTGTCGGCGGCAATGGTGTAGGATTGGATACAGCCCATTATATTGCATCAAGCGATACAATTCCACCAGAGATGACAAAATTTCTGATTGAATATGAGGCCCTGCCGCTTGAGGAGATAAAACGTCTCTCTACTCAGACAACCAGGAAGATAACTGTTCTGGATATGGATGAGAAATTTGGTAGAGATGTTGGGAAATCTACAAGATGGATTATTCTCTCATCACTCAAACGATTGGGTGTCAAACTTGTCCCAAGAGCAAAGGTGATAAAGATAGATAAGGATGGTGTCTTTGCTGAGGTAAATGGCAAAGAGGAGTTCTTCCCCGCACAGACTGTAATTCTGGCGATGGGGTCAAAACCAAATAATAAAATTGAAAAGTTATTGCAGGAAAGAGAAGATATAAAGTACTTTGTAATAGGTGATGCCAGAAGTCCTTCTAATATTACAAATGCAATAAGAGATGGCTATAAGACTGCAATTGAAATTAATAAAATGTGTGAGGTAAAAAAATGAGAAGTATTTTTGTCTTAACCTTCATATCAATTTTTACTATATATATTGGTTGCAAACAGGGAGAGCGGCTCTCATCACCAGAACATTATATTCTTAAGAAGAGCCATACTGAACGAACAAAGGTAGATTCACCAGCAGATTTTAGGGTTGAGATCATTCCAACCGATGGTTTTAAGATGGAGGTGGAGGCTCCCATCAAACTCATATTTAAAAAGGAGATGAATCCAGACATAGAATTTGAAAAGGAGATCTATACAAAAGACGACCTTATAAATAAAGATATAAAAAGACCAATATTTAATGGTAGATTTATTCCTAAAAAGGAAGGGATTTATAATATCAAAGGTGAACTCTCATTTGTAGTCTGCACCTCTACAATATGTGAACCTAAAAAAGTAGATGTTGAATTTAAATTGAGTGCCGGGAAGTAAAATCTTTCAGTCTGCTTTTCAAAGATAAAATCAGGTCTTGTTTATATGAATCACTCTTTGTGGATATGGAATGGTTATATTATGTTCTCTGAATTTCTTAAAGATTATCTTTCTTGCCTCATGCATCGCCAGATATTGAGAGGTAACCTCATTTACAGAGAATATCAAAGTAAAATCAAGGGAGCTATCACTGAATCCAGGATTTAATCTTACAAGCGGCTCAACATCCTTATTCATAAATTCAAACTTCTCCATCATCTCTTTCCCTGTCTCCAATAGTAGCCTCTCCACTTTATCTATATCACTATCGTAGCTCACACCAACCTGTATTAATACCGCCATAGACTTTGTTGGTAGATAGAAATTTGTAACTATACTTTGAGCCAATTTATTATTTGGAATAACTATTAGATTATTTGCGAGCATCCTGATTTTTGTTGTTCTCCATCCAATATCGTCAACATAACCTTCAAGTCCATTTTCAAGTCTAATAAAATCTCCAACTCTAATAGATTTTTCTACCATTATATGAACACCTGCGAAGAGATTTGATAAGGTGTCCTGTAATGCCAGTGCCACGGCGAGTCCCCCAACTCCAAGTGCAGTTAGCAATGGGGTGATTGATATGCCCAGATAATTCAACACAATCAAAAAGCCGAGCAGAATAATTACACCTTTTATTAAAGTATATGCCAGACCAGTCGTCGGAAGACTGAGATTTGAGCTCTGAACATAATCCTTTAAGAGTCTTCCAGACATATTGGCAACAGCGAGTGTAACAGAGATAATCAGTATAATATAGACAGCCTTTGTAAGATATGCCGAAGCCATACTATATTCAGCGGGGATATTGGCGAATGAGATGGTCACATAAATTGATATGGCAATCACCCAATAAAGAGATGGTGTCTTAAAAGAATCTAAGATGATATCGTCAGCCTTTGTTTTAGTCTTCTCACTCAATTTTTTTAGATACTTCAAGAGACCATATCTTATAAAAAATAATGTAATTGCTGTTATTGAAAATATTATCAACGGAATTAATATATACATATATTCATTCATAAATAGCCCCTTTAAAAAGTATTATGAATGATACTTCTTTATTTTAAGATGTCAACAACACTTTATATAAAAAAATCTCTATTTAATACACTGTCCGTAGTTACAATATTCATCTGAATTACATACTTTAGTACAGGAACCACAGTGGTAATTATTAAAACATATCTCTATTTCACAGCCAGCATAAGAGTCACAATCTGCATAACAATTGTTGCATTTACACTGGCCCCACTCACAAAAGGAGTTCTGTCCACAGTCATGCCAGCAACTCCCACAGTGAATCTTTGATGTATTCAGGTCAGTTTCACATCCATCATTAAATGTTCCATTGCAATTGCCAAAATTCCATTCACATACACACTGTCCATTATTACACCATGCCTTATATCCACAACTCGTATAGCAGCCACCACAATTATTGTTGTCATGCAATACATCTATCTCACAACCATCTCCCCAATCCTGATTACAATTATCCCATCCATAAGTACATTTACATTGCCCATTCTGACAGGAGGCATTCTGTCCACATTTATTTTTACAGGCACCGCAGTTATTATTGTCGCTAATGAGAGGAAGTTCACATCCGTCATACCAGTCTAAATTACAGTTGCCCCAATACTGTTCACATCTACATTGCCCCTGATTACAAAAGGCATTTTGACCACATTTAAATTTACAGGCACCGCAATTAGCATTATCAGATGTTAGATCTGTCTCACAACCATCCGATTTATCATTATTACAATCTCCCCAACTATCATCACATACACATTCACCATATATGCATTTTGAATGGGGACCGCATTTATTGTTGCACTTTCCACAATGATTATTATCACTCAATATTCTCGTCTCACATCCATCAGATTGAGTTCCATTACAGTCAGCAAATCCATAATTGCAGAGACATTTTGCGGAATTGCAGTAAGATTCATCTCCACAAAAATTTCCACAGAATCCACAATTTTTATTATCACTGAAGAGATTCGTCTCGCAACCTGTCTCATAATCTTTATCACAGTCATCAAATCCGGGATTACACTCTCCTATCTTACACCAGCCATTTTCACACTTACCGCTACCATTATCAACAAGGCAGTAATTGCCACATTTACCACAATTAGTAACATCTACCATTATATTGGTCTCACATCCATCATAAGATGAACTATTGCAATCAAAATAATTTGCGCCACAATCACAGTAACCATCTCTACATATTGCATTCTGAGGACAGGGTTCAACATCGCTCCACTCAAAACACCCATCTAAATTAAGATCACCACATATCTTCCAGCTCTTCTCATTTTCACAAACTCTCATATCTGCCCTTTCACAAAAGTTCTTGCAGGATATAAGAATATCAGAAATTGATATATCCTCCATCTCTGGCACATCTTCTCCATCATCAGCAAAATTATTATCCATTCCATATATATCACTATCTCTATCTGATATCGCATCTGATTCATCAGTTAAAATATCATCCGACACATCTAAAGCAATACCAGAATCAATTCTGACACATCTAATCCCTACATTCTCGTATCCCTCTTTACATATACAGGATGGTTGATTATTGTTTACAACACATATACCGTGACCACTACAACTTACTCCTTCACATGGGTCTATTGGTTCTTCTTTACTCTGTCCACCGCACCCTGAAATGATTAAAAAAAGCCATAAAAATGAAATAAGCAATTTTACCAATGAGTTTTCTCTCATAAAACCATCTCCTTAAAAATATTATACAACACATCTATAATATTTCAATCATAACCGGTGAGTTTCTCTATCTGTATATCACTGCTGTCCAGAATAATCTGCTTTGAGAAGTTAACTATATTTCTATACATTATCCTCGTTCTCTCTGAATTTGGTCCAGTATACAATAACACAGATGAACATTGACAATAGGAGATTTTATTGACTTTGTAAAAATAATTTATTAACATAGGACTGTGAAAAATGAGATATTGCTCAAATTCTATATATTTCACCTTATTCAAAACGAAACAGATGTAGAGCTTAATAATTATTACAGAAATATTTTACATTCCCGACTCTGGGATGCAGATGACCCGAAGCCAATGAAAATTCAACAAAACACTTTATATACCTTCTTTTATGCAATTAACAGACCCGAAAATCAACAGTTACCAATAAATGAATTGATAGATGCCATATGTGTTATGAAGATTTTTCCTGAGACCTAAACACATTATCCAGTAGATACATTAAATCGTTATTCTGCTGTATGTTATGATAGAAGTGATGAACCTCTAACTGATATTATAATTCCAATCAATGAGTACGGAATTGATAATTTCCTATGGATTAGAAATCCTTACAAATTAAAGATAGAGCCCGAAAACAGACTGCTGGTAGAATCTCCAGAAGACTATCTTCTTGCTTATTGGATGGGTAGATATTATGGGTTTATCAGTGAAGATATGTAGTATCTTCTTCTCTTTATTTATCTTTTGCCATCATTAAAAGATATTGTTTAATGAACTCATCAATATTTCCATCCAGAACTGCCTCTGCATTCCCGGTCTCATAATTTGTGCGGTGGTCTTTTACAAGTCTATACGGCTGGAGTATATATGAGCGAATCTGAGAACCCCACTCTATCTTCTTCTTCTCTTTATGTAACTTCTCCATCTCCTCTTCCCTCTTCTTCATCTCAATTTCATACAGACGTGCTTTTAATATCTTCATTGCAGTTGCCTTATTTTGATGCTGGCTTCTCTCATTCTGACACTGAACCACGATTCCAGTTGGGATATGAGTAATCCTTACAGCGGAATCTGTTGTATTGACCCCCTGCCCCCCATGACCTCCGGCTCTAAAGACATCTATTCTTAAATCAGTCTCCTTAATATCAATTACAATTTCATCGGGCACATCTGGAATAACTGCAACCGAGGCAAAAGAGGTATGTCTCCTTGCGTTTGCGTCAAAGGGGGAAATTCTTACAAGTCTATGCACACCCACCTCAGCCTTCATATACCCGTATGCATAAGGACCTTTTACCATAAAGAGTACATTCTTAAAACCCGCTTCCTCGCCGGGTAATTCATCTACAACCTCGGTTGAGAATCCATTTCTCTCTGCCCATCTAAGGTACATTCTCAACAACATCTGTACCCAATCCTGTGACTCCGTCCCACCTGCTCCAGAATTAATGGATACAATGGCATCGCTCTTATCAATCGGGTCAGATAAGATGAGATTAAACTCCATATCTTCAAGTTTGTTCTCAACTCTGGTCAAATCGCCCTTTATTGATTCAAGGACATCTTCCTCTCCGCTCTGAATTGCCATCTCAAGTAGCTCTTTTGCATCGCGCAGGTGAGATTCGCAAAATGAATCTTCCATTAGTAACTCTTCAATGGTCTTACGTTCCTGCTGTATTCTGGATGCCCTATTCTTATCCAGCCAGAAAGATTGTTCGGTCATCTGATTATCTATCTCTGATAACCTTTTCTTCTTACCCTCAATGTCAAAGATATCCTCTTAATTTCTCAAGTTTTTCTGACAATTCCTGAATCTTCTCTCTAATCTCTCTGGACATAACTTACCTCGTAATCCTTTTTTTAATTATTATTTTTGCTACAATAAAAATAACTATTGAAAATAATGTAACTACTATTGCAAAGATGTCTCCAATCTTCGTATAAATTGTACTTCCCTCAATTAGTGCCACATCCCCACTTAAAATCGTCCTCTCAAAGATATTTGTCTCCGAGAGAATCTTGCCATAAGGATTTATAATCGCTGTGATTCCAGTATTTGCAACCCTCACAAGGAACTTCCCATTTTCAATAGCCCTGAATACATACATTGAGAGGTGCTGATATGGGGCTGAAGAGATACCATACCATGCATCATTTGTTAAATTAACCAATAAATTTGCACCTTTTTTGGAATGCTCTCTACTGATCTCAGGAAATATCCCCTCATAACATATCAGAATCCCATTTTTAATATTTTTGCCATTAATTGATATCTCTGCTGGCTTTACCTCTTCGCCAGGTACATATGTGCCAATGCCCGTTACAAATTTCTCAATGGGTATTCCAAGAGGCACATATTCACCAAAAGGTACAAGATGAGATTTGTAGTATTTGTCTTTAATATTAAGTTTTTCATCCAGCAGAAAGGCACCGTTATGTAGAAATCGCCTCCCCCTATCATAATAATAAGTTGAGACTCCAATTATCTGGACAAAAGGAGATTGAGATATACCGGGCATCAGGTCTGGATTTGCAAAGGAAGTCATTTCATCGGGGAGTCCAAGTGGATATGCGGCTTCTGGCCAGATCACGAGTTCTGCATTCTCTGCCTTTGCCTTTTCAAGGAGGTCAATATAATTAGAGAGAATTGAACCACGATATTCATGAGACTTTTTCTTAATACCCTGATCAATGTTCCCCTGAAGCATTGAGACCTTTAGATGAACAGAGTTTGAAATTTCCTTACTGACATTATTTGCTCTTATCAATCCAAAAGAATAGGTAAATAGTAAAATGCCGAGCAAGATGGCTGAATATGTAATTGGCTTTCTTTCATTTCTTAAGAAGAAATATCTTATCCAACCTTCCATTACTGCATTAATTAAGAGAAGAACATACTGCACAAGATAAATTCCACCAATGGAGGAAATCTGAATAAAAGTGAGATTCTTATATTGTGAGTACGCAATGTTTCCCCACGGGAAGCCCGAGAGAAGATAGTTTCTGATATATTCAAGTGCAACAAAAATAAACGGTGCAATGATTGTAAAATCAATCCCGATGCTTTTGAATATATATGTGGAGAGATATGCCCAAAATCCCCAATATAACGCACAGTAAATCACAAGTAGAAAAAGGGCTGGAACCGCAAGATATTGTGGCATATTCCCAAATACAGTCATAGCAATATCAAGCCAGTATAAGACGATAGAAAAATAAAAAATCCCACCAAGTAGTCCGATTAAAAATGCCTTTTTAGGTTCAAGATTTCTTAAAGTATAAAATATAGGAACATATGAAATCCACGCAATAAAGCCTGCATAAAAAGGGTTTAATAGTTCCTTTTCAGAGAAGAGAGAAATAACCAGCGGCTGCGACAATGCAGAGAGGATACCACTTAAAATAGCAAATAAAACAGACTTCATACCGCCCATCATAAAGAGCGGATACTATTTTAATAGTTTGTTACTGTCAATAATATCTTTTATTTCTTCTTAAAGTATAAAATGTCTTCTATATTGCCCTGTCTCTGTTTTTGGGGCTTAAAGACTGCCTCAACCTTCATACCGATTTTTATCTCATCTTTATCAATATTCAATCTATGGATTATCCCACCTTCACACCCCTGGAATTTTATAAGTCCAAGTAGATGTGGCTCTTCGTATCTATTACCTCTGTAATCGTAATAACATTCGGTAAATGAGTATAATTCGCCCTCTGTGCCAACTTTTACATATTCTTTACATTCCCCGAAGCACTCATCGCAATACATCTGTGCAGGGATATATCTTTTACCACACTCACATCTGCTTGCAATAAAATATCCCTTATCTTTAATAGTTCTGAAGAATTCTTCTCCAGCAATACCGAGAGTATAGACATAATTTACTGGAATCTGTCCTGAAAAGGAGCCACACTCAATATTTTTATCAACTTTTTCCTTAAACATCCTTGATTACCTCCTCTTTCTCTTATTTGCCGGGTTCTTGATAATGGAATCCCTATCTTCAATAGGCTCAAAATACTGAATATCTGTTATAGAGCCGGTTCTCTCATTTTCTGACTTCCATACTGCCCTAACTCGCATACCAATCCTGATCTGTTCTGGTTTCACATTTCCCAATAGATGTAAGATTCCCATACCAGGGCTTGCCCCATCTATTTCAATAACCGCTGGAATGATTGGTGGCTCATCAGCAGGAATTCTCTGGGCGTTCCAGTAGACTCTTGAGACTGCATATGTATTTACTCTACCTGTATCTTTGACATATTGCCATCTGTCAGTCGGTCTAAAGCAATATTCACAAAACATCCGAGGCGGAATCATTATGCGATTACATTTATCGCAGACTCGGGCTATAATTCTACCCTTTTTTAGTTCGTGTAAATATCTACCAATGGCTTTTCCATTATCCCAATTATATTTTAATTCTGGATCCCAATTGACCTTTAATGCCTTCTCAAATTCCTGACTTGTTAGACCTTTGACCGGTACTTTCTCTATTTTCATTGTTTCCTCCTATCTTTTTAACACGATTACAGTTCCAACCTGCATAAGGTCTCCCCACGCCTGAGCAACGCCCACTCTGGGGTTCCCTGGAACCTGCCTTTTGCCCGCCTCTCCTCTAAGTTGAAGAAAGATTTCAATTACCTTCATTAGACCAGTTGCGGCAATTGGATTACCGACTCCAAGCGCACCACCGGATGGACAGACGGGCAGATTTCCATCCCTTGCAGTATATCCCTCGGCAGTCAATCTCGCAGCCTCACCTCTCTCACAGAGTAACAGACCTTCCATATGATGGAGTTCTTTATAATCAAATGGGTCATATGGCTCGGCAACCTGAATCTCTTTATGGGGTTCCTTTATGCCAGCCATTTCATATGCCATCCTTGCCGCCTTTTCAACATATCTTGGATAATATAGATCCTTTGTTGCCCAATAGGCAGTATCAAGATTCCAGCCGACTCCCTCAATCCAGACAGGTTTATCTGTGAGTCTTTTTGCTACATGTTCTGATGCAAGAATAACGGCTGCAGCACCATCCGATGCCGGGCTAATATCAAGTCTGTGAACGGGGTCAGCAAGTAATTCAGAATTTATCACATCTTCAACTGTAAGATCTTCAGCCACCTGTGCCGATGGGTGGTCAAGCGCATTTTTCTTGTTTTTAACTGCTACACGAGCAACATCCTCTGGTTTTAGACCGTAAGTCTCCATATATCTTCTCATTTCAAGCGCAAATATCCATATTAAGGTAGGCTTTAGTGGTTGCTCCGTAGTATGGTCAAAGATTGTGAGGAATGCACCCTGCGGATGTGGATGACAACTGGACATCTTCTCTTCACATACAACCATACAGATGTCACACATACCAGAAGCCACATGCATCCAGCCATGAATAGGGGCGAATACCCCTGTACCGCCACCAACAAAATTTCTGATATATGGCTTTCTATTACCGCCAGCACCTCCCAATAGATACTCACCTTTCATATGGACGCCATCAAAGGCATCCGGGGCAGTACCGAGAGTAATCATCTCAATATCTTTCAGTTTTAAGGCGCAGGAATCGAGAGCCATCTTTGCTGCCTGATAAGCCAGTTCAGGACCAGTCTCCTGTGCCCTCCTAACAAATTTTGTTATCCCTGCACCAATTATTGCTACTTTCCTCATACCCATATTAAATCCTCCTCTTTTTTATTCATTTGATAAAATTGCTACTGCCCCAGTTGCAGAAGGGACACCTCTAAAAATCTGAACAATTCCCTTTCGAGCATTCTTTACCTGCCTCTTCCCAGCCTGATTCCTGAGCTGCATAACAGCCTCAAATACCTTCATACCACCCGATGCCTCAAAACTGTGACCTACTCCGAGAGAACCACCTGAGGGATTGACCGGATATTCGCCATCAATTTCAGTAAAACCGTTTATAGTTAAAAATCCAGACTCACCCCTCTTTGCAATTCCCAGAGCCTCAAGATGCTGTAACTCTTTATAAGAATATTCATCACAGACTTCTGCAAACTGGGTATCTTTTAATGGATTTTTTATCCCCGCCATCTCATATGCCTTCTTTGCAGCAAGTTTAATATAGTTAGCCTCACTCATACATCTGGACCATACATTTGCATTATCAGAATACCACATAATTCCATCAATCCAGATTGGATTTTCTGAAAGAGATTTAGCGGTTGCCTCATCTGCTATTACACATACGACAGCACCATCTGAAGTCTGGGCCTTGTCCAGCTGTTTTAGGGGAGAAGATATATGTTCACTCTTTAACACATCCTCTTCAGTAAATATTGCACCATAACCGGCATATGGATTATTTATGGCATTTTTCCTGTTCTTTACCACCACGGCGGCGCACTGCTCTTCTGTATTTCCAGTCCTTTCAAGAAATCTTTTCATCTCAAGTCCAGCTATAAAATCTGCATTCTCTCTAAGGGGTCTTAAATATATAGGGTCAAGTGCAAACGCCTTTACCTCTTCAATATTTTCAATATTGGAGGCTTTTGAATGCGCTTCAATTGCAATGGTATTGAAACGACCGGTCTTTATCATCATATATCCAACGCCGAGAGCCTGAAGAAAATCTGCTGAAACAGTATGGACAGGTTTCATAACCGCTCCAAGCTGGTCTGGTACATATTCATCAGCGATAGAATATCCTTCAATAAAATCCTCTGTTGCAGATATAAATGAGTCTATCTCTTTGGGATGAAGCCCTGCCTCAATATATGCCTTCTGTGCAGCCTCAAAAATCAACTCACGATAACTTAAATCTGGACTCACAGGCTTAAATCCCGTACATCCTATTCCTATAATTCCTACTCTGTTGTTCATAGAAAAATTCCTCCTTTAAATAAAGTGTACATCGTATACATTTTTATCATCTATAATGCAATTAAAAAACGACTAATTTAATTTTTTATTCAACGATCGCTGCTGTCCAACTTATCTAAATTAGACATATTAGTGTTTGCAAAATAAAAATCCTTAATAGATAAATTCACATTTTCAAAATCAGGTTATCCCCTTCCCTTCACTACACTATCCATTGAAATGCCATAAAACTTAAATATCAAAAGCATGTCCCTACAATCTCTAATTTGAAATACCTCCAATCTCCACCAAGAGTTAAATCCATTTATTACTACTTCTACCCTTCTATATATTTCCGACTTATAAAACTCCTCCTCTGAAAATATTTTTTGAAATTGATTCACCAAATGAAAATTTGGTATGTCCACCACGGGGATGTCTGTTTCACCAACCACAAGGTGGTTTGCCTTGCCAATTAAAATTTTCCTACTACAACTAACAACTAAAAGTATGTCAAAAAGATAATTTCATATTGAGGGATGTTATGGTAGAAGATGTGTCTATTTATAGAAAGCCTGCTTTCAGTGTTTTTGTTTTGTAAAATAATTTTACCCTATCAAGATTTTCTTATCCAAAAATTTATTCTGGACAGATGTGATTTGCAACAAAAAACAAGTAGATGCGCACATAAATATAGAATGGTATTAATGTGGTTTTGTTAATAAAATTGTCTAAAAAGTTCATAATTTTAATATTTACAATATTATGAAAAAAAGTAAAATACATTCATTATTATTTGAACGAGGTAATAGTTGGAAGGTAAAAATAATATATTAGTTGGTCTCTTTAATATTCAGGCAAAGGAGATAAGAAAGACATTCTTAATGTTTTTATACATACTGCTCGGGGTAAGCACCTTTATAATCGGACGTGCAGTGAGGGATGCACTATTTCTATCAAGATATAATGTCTCATCTCTTCCATATATGTATGTTTTCGTAGCAGCAGTAGTCTCAATATTTGCACTAATCTATTCAAAATATATTAAGAATTTCAGGACCTCAAATGTAATTATCTTTATTGACCTCTCTTTTGCCACCCTATTTGTGGTATTCTGGCTCATAATAAAAAGCAATATTACAAACTACATTTATCCAGCGCTTTATGTGTTTGTAGAGATCGCCGGGAGCCTGCTTATTGTCCCTTTCTGGACATTTGCGAATGAGATATTTACATCCCGTGAGGCTAAGCGACTATTTGGCATTATTGGGGCGGGAGGCGTGCTTGCGAATGTTGCAGCCGGTGGATTTACAAAATTAATCGTCCACTATATTGGAACTGAAAATTTACTGCTTATCTGTTCCGTTATATTAGTTATCGCGTGTGGTACAATCTATATAGTCAGCAAACAGGTTGAGACCATAAATATCTCACTGACTCAGGAGCAGAAGAAGGGAACTCAGAATATCTTGCGAGATATTGCAAATATCTTTTCAGAAGATTATACAAGAAAGATTGCTTTGATAGTTATTGTAATGGCAATTGTAATTACATCCGTTGATTATCAATTTAAGATTCAGGCAAGAAATAGTTTTACAAAGGAGAATTCGCTTACTGAATTTCTTGCGATGTTTGTCTTCTCTACAGGAATCATTGCCTGTATAATCCAATTTTTTATCACCGGAAGATTTGTCAATAAATACGGGATATTTGCTGCACTATTTACTTTACCGGTCTTTATAGGACTTGGATTATCAGTGTTTGTCTTTTACAGTACCCTTCTCGCAATAGGTATATCTCAGGCTTCCAATTATATGTTCAGATATACAGTCTGGGATTCCACATTTCAGATGTTATATATACCTATTCCTCAGCGAAAGAGAAACTCATCAAAGGCAATTATAGATGGCGTATTCAAGCAACTCTCAAATGGGATAGCAGGTATTATACTAATATTTATGGTAAAAGGGCCAAGAATTTTATTACTCTTTTTGATGATTTTTATGGCTCTTACCTGGATTGTATTACTAATTCGACTCCGAAAGAATTATATGCAGGTCCTCTTTGAATCCCTTCAGAGGAAGAGAATAGACCTTGAGGAGACTGGTTTTCCCATTAATGACGAAAAGACAATAAATCTACTTGAAGATATCTTAAATTCTAATCACACCAAAGAAGAGATACTGGGGGCAATGGACCTCATACAGTATGCGAAGAATCATAACTGGATAAATACATTAAATAAACTACTTTCTCATCCAGATGCTGATATAAGAAAAAAGGCAATTATGCTTTATGCTCAATGGGGCTGGGGGATTGACATCTCTCATTTAATAAGGGCGTTAAATGATACTGATGAAGAGGTAGTTGCAGAGGCAATAAATTCAGCATGTATTATTATGAAGGAGAGGGCAGTCAATCTAATCGGCAAATATCTTAAAAGTAAAAACCCAATGATTCGCTCTTATGCCGTTGCTGGACTTATTAAATATGGTGGTCTGGACGGAATCTTAAAGTCCGCTGAGCAATTGAAGGCAATGCTTGAATCCAATAATAATGAGGAGAGAAAGTTTGCCACGCGGGCATTAAGAATCATCGGCTCAAAAAATTTTTATCAACCTCTTTTTAAACTTCTTGCAGACTCAGATCCAGAGATACAGAAAGAGGCAATTAAGGCGGCATGTGAAATTCGTAGCATAGAATTATTGCCAGCCTTGATATACAAACTTCAGGACAGAGAACTTGCGCCTATTCTTATAGATGCTCTCCAACATTATGGAGATGATGCAGTGGATACGCTTGGGAAAGTTGCAGAATTCAGAGCCGAAAAGATGACCATCAGGGAGAGAATACCTAAGATATTGGGCGGGATTAAGAGTCAGAAGGCTCTTGATAAACTTTTATACCTGCTTCATCTATCAGAGGAATATCTACTCTTTAAGATAGCTATATATATTTCCAAAATGGTTCATGAAAATCCAAATTTGAAGATTGATGAGAGGTTAATTTTTGAAAAGATAAAAGAGATAAATAATAATATGAATATATACCTTTTTATAGATGAATATTTCAATCAAAATAGAGATACATTATTAACAGAATGCATATCTGACCGAATAAAGACAAATATTCTTATCTCTCTAAGGCTTCTGGATGCACTCTACCCTTCAAAACAGATATCTACTATTATATTCAATCTGGATTCAACACTAATCAGCAGGAGGGCAAATGCCATTGAGGCAATTGACAATATGTTTACTAATCTGGAATTTAAGAAACTTATACATTTTATGGAGTATATATTCCTGGATGGAAAGAGACCAGATATTACAAAAGTAAAAGATAATAATCTCCTTCAAAGAGATACCCTGATTAAAAAGATATTGATAGAGAAGGATTACTGGCTGACATTCTGTCTGATTAATGTACTCCCGGCAGATTATCTTATTAATTTTACCGAAATATTGACTAAACTCTTTAAGGAATCTGAGGATATAATAAGAGAGGCAATTTTATTAAAAATCATATCTTCAAAATCCAGACTATTGCCGGATGAACTTATTGATAGAATTAAACATTACAACTCTTATATTCTCAGATATCTGGAACCAAAGGTGAAACAGATATATCTGGAGGTAAATTGATGATTACCACGCTTGAAAAGGTTCTCTTCTTAAAGGAGGTAAGTCTATTCAAGAATATCTCATCTGAGAGGCTTGCCAGAATCGCAACTATTGCAAAAGAGATAGAATTTTCCAGAGGAGATAAAATAATCAATGAGGGGGATGAAGGGGATTCATTATTTATTATAGTTGATGGTAGAGTCAGTATATATAAAGGGAAGGAAGCTATTGCCTCTCTTGGCCCAAAGGATTTTTTTGGAGAGATGGCTATTCTGGATTCAGAGCCGAGGTCAGCCTCTGTCATAGCCGATACTGAAATAATCTGCCTGAAAATAAGTCGTGAGGATTTTACGGAGATCCTGATTGATGAGCACGAGATAATGCTCGCCATTATAAAATCCCTTGTGCACAGATTGAGACAGACAAATATCAAGACGGAGAAGAGAGATCAGTAAGCCCCAGCCTTTGTAAGAACTACTTTTATTGTTCTAATGATAACAGTAATATCAAGCCATAAAGAATAATTTTTTACATACCAGCTCTCAAGCTCAACACGTCTTTGAAAGTCTATATCTGACCTCCCGGATATCTGCCATAACCCTGTAATGCCGGGCTTAACCTCCAGATAATAATCTGAACCCTCCTTAAAAAGTTCTAACTCTTCATATAAGACCGGTCTTGGACCGACGAGACTCATATCCCCTATAATTACATTAATAAGTTGTGGCAATTCATCCAGACTGGTCTTTCTAAGAAACCTTCCAATCCTCGTAACCCTCGGGTCATCTGGAATCTTCTTGAATTTATCCCATTCCTCCTTCATCCTGGGATTCTCTTCCAATATTCTGTTGAGCATCTTATCCGCGCCATCTACCATTGTTCTGAACTTTAAACATTTAAATTCTTTTCCTTTATATCCAATTCTTCTATGTTTGTAAATTATCGGTCCTTCAGAATCAATCTTTACAAGTATCCCAATGATAAACATTAACGGTAATGACAAAAAGAGTAATGCGCTCCCCACCACAATATCAAATATTCGTTTAACAGCCCTATAAAAGGGATTTTTGAGTCTATTTTTTATCTTTATAATCATTAATTGTTCATTGAAGAAGTAGTCCAGTTCAATTCCGAGTAAAGGAATTCCATACAGGTCTGGAATTATAAGTATATCAATATTCTGATTATTAAATGATTTAATAAAATTTGTAATATTTATCCTGAGAGGGCCATTCAGACCTACTATAAGTGTAGATGCCCCGGTACTTAAAAGATTCTGCTGAATATCTTGTATTGAGTCTAAATCAATACTGGTCTTCCCCTCATAGAAGAGATATTCTCCAACCACTTCAAAGGCAAGATAGGGTTCATTCTCTATTGCCCTCTTTATATTCGGAAGCATATCCATTGAGGCGACCAGAAATATCTTTTTATTCAATCTCAATAGTCGTAGAATGGTCGGTTTAATCAACAATTTAATTAATGGCAAAAACAATAAAATCAAAATATATCCTAATAAAAGGACAGTACGAGATACATCTGGACTAAATTTTCCAAGTGAGACTATGGAAAATATAATTAGAATTGCGAGCGATGAGCCTTTTATAATTCGCTCATACTCTCTCCAGAAAGGTATTCTTCTGGTATATATCCCTTCAAAAAGGAAGATTATCATATATATAAACAGAAATAGGAAGAAGAATGTAGAGAATCTATCGGGAAGCGCCTCCCTATATAGAGGATGAAATGCTGGCAATATCTTTATCCTGATTGCAAGTGCAATTGAATAGAGAGCAAATACAATCAGGTAATCCATTACCAATAATATGGATAGCTCAATAAGGGCATCAATCTGTCTTATTAAAGCCTTCTTCATAGGTTTTTCAATATATACCTAATTGAATTTATTTTAAAGAAAATTTAGATAAAAATCAGTATAGCCGCTTATTTCTTAAAAAGGTCTTCAAGCCTTTTTCTCGCCTCTTCCTTCTTATCTTCCTTTTTGATCCCGGTTGAGGGGGAGAAGAAATCGCATACATTTCCCTTCTCTTTATCAAAGACCTGTTCTGCCTGAGGCTCTCTACACTGATGATAAGCCCCTTCATCATAGAATTCGCAGTTCATACAGATATGCAAATCATGTCTACAAAATGGGCATTCATCTCTAATATAAATTTTTGTGTCATAGGGGACATCTTTTTTACAAAAATAACATCTCAGAATCTTCATAAACATTAATCTTATTTCTTTTTTTTATTACTGTCAAGAACTCATACTAAAATAATCTGTCCTGTCTCCAGGATCTGGTTAAAAGTTCTGTTGCCAGAACTTCCCATATCAACTCTTAATTTTTCTATTCTTCTGAATTGATTTTTTTGATGTCAACTGAATAAAACTCATCTAAAAGTGACTTATTCAATCTTTCTACATAACAATTTGTCCAGGGATATTTTATTCTGGTAGTAGTTGGCTTTATCCCTGCCATTTCCTCCTCTTTATTTATTACTGAAGGTTCTGGCAGATGGCAAAGAGATACTCACAACTTATTAACCCCCATCCAGACTCCACTTTTTACTACTATCACTCCTGTTACAACCACCTGAAGATATCACAGGTCTTCAATCTTTATTTAATAGTTGCATCTGTAAAATAAAATTTTACATTGTACCTTAAATCCGTTTGCCATATATTTTACTGCCTTTGTCACCTGCACATTGAGAAAGAAGATAGATGGCATTACCAACAGATGACCGGCAAAAAGATAAATTATGAACCGTGGTGAAAGGTTAATCACATCAGATTTGAACTCTCTATGACTACCATATATTAAATTTTAATTAAGATTCTTGAAAAAATGACTTGATTTTTTATATAGAATGATATATAAAGGTTGCTCTTTATGATGGAGGCAGATTATGGCAAGAAGATGCGAAATATGTTCCAAAGGACCTATGGTCGTCAATAATGTATCTCATTCTAATAATAGGACCAAGTCCAGAAGCCTTCCAAATCTTCAGAGAGTAAGGGCAAATATAAACGGAGTTCATAAGAGGATACTCGTCTGCACAAATTGTATTAAATCTGGTAGAGTTAAGAAGATATAGATTGGATTGATTATATTTGTTCAATCAGTAATCAATATTACTCTTGGAATTGGGGTTGAACTTTTGATTTAGCGGCAGTACATTCTTTCTATCATTATTTCTATAAAGGAAGTTGTAAATCCCATAGGTCTGTAATACCCTCTTTACATAATTTCTCGTCTCCTTATAGGGAATCTCTTCAATAAAGAGGTCCAGGTCCAGATCCCTATTTTTCTTTAACCACCTGTCCACTGCACCGGGCCCAGCATTGTATGCAGCAATGGCAAATGGCAATTGATTATTAAACTTTATCAATAATTGATTTAAATACCAGCTCCCTAATCTTATATTTATTTCAGGGATATCCAGCATATCCGCATCAAAATTCTCCATATTTATAGATTTTGAAATCAGACTTCCCGTTTTAGGCATAATCTGCATCAGTCCCTTTGCACCTGCTGGCGAAATTACAGCAGATCTAAAATGACTCTCCTCTCTCATAATTGAAAGAATCAGGAGCGGGTCAATTGAATTGCTATGTGCATTTTCAATCACATAATTTAAGAATGCCAGTGGAAACATCTTCTTCCAGAATCTTACTTCAGCAGCAGATGGACGATTCAAGATATTCTCCACAAAGAATCCTCTTAATGCCTTCATACTTCCATAATAATCTCCAGCCTTATGTTTAATGCCTGCAATGAAGTAGATAACCTTATAATCGTTATTGAGCTTGATATTAATATAGTTTAACTCGCGATGAGCATATCTATCAAGTCCTACTCTAATGAGCTGTAGTGCCTTATTTATTCTTAAGATACCTTCCTGCGCCAGAACAAATCTCTCGGGCTGCTCTGAAATAGATAGATTATCAATATCAAGAGGAAAACGTGCTTCAAAATTGGGAAATGCAATCTCCTCATTAAATATCTCTCTTAGACGATTCTGTGCCATAAATGAATAATAATTGAGAGGAAAATTCTCAATCAGATTTATATAATGTTCTCTACACTCATCTCTTCTATTGAGGATACAGGAAATCTTTGCAAGGAAATATATAGAGGCTGGTTTCTCCTTCTCTGTATTTTGAATGGTCCTCTTTATTTCATAAAAATATTTATATGCCTCCTCATAACATTTATTTTTGAAGAGCGTAATCCCCAAAAACCAGAGGGCATCCAGTCTCTTTGATGACCTTTTGTATTTATTCACAAATTCCTTAAAACCCTTAATAGCCTCATCATATTTCCCATCATTGTATTTTAGCCATATAGAGAGATATCTTGCCTCATCTGCATATTTTGATTTAGGATATCTATCTGCAAGTTCATTATATAACCTGATTGCCTCACTATTATCTGTCCCTCTCTTTGCAAGTTGGGCAATTTTATATAATAAATATGCCTTTGTATCGGCGGAATAGTAGCTGTCATTTAACATCTCTTTATACATCTCTCTTGCAGTGACATTTTCCTTTGTATTTGCATAACAATCTGCCATTTTTATTTTAATTTTCTTCTTTATCTCCACTGATTTCTTGTCGGTCTTTTCCTCAAGCAGATCTAATATCCTCTTATATTCATCCAAAGCATTTCCAAAGAGTTGAAGTGAAAAAAGTTTATCTGCCCTTTTTAGTCTTGACACCGCATCTGGATAATATTTTAGATTTTTTGTAAGCATATCATAGACATCAGATGAGAAGATTGAGAGAGGAAAATCTGTATATATCTTCAAGAGGTGTTCATAGGCACCCAATTTGTCATCAAGGGAAAGATATGCCTTTGCTATATTATAATTAAGATACTCTTCAATAAAAGTTCCATTCTCTATTTTATCTTTTTTTTCAAGCAAAGTATTACCGAGTTCAATTATCTCTTTATAACGATTTTGAGCGATATAAATATCAAGTCTTAAAAATTCAGAATCTGTTGAAAGGATAGTCGCTGGATACTCTGTCGGGATACTTTGAATAATCTCTTCTGCCTTTTTATATTCTCCATTTTTTACAAGTGTATATGCAGTAAAATAGCTTCTATAATCCTCAAGATATGGGAGATAGATTATAGATTCAAGGTAACCGTATGCACGACTATAATCCTGAAGCACTATAGATGAAATTGCAGCAATGAAAAGGGCATAATCTCTGAGCTCCGGATTTGTAGATATGAGTAGATAATCCTCCATCTTTCTGAGTGCATTCTCGTAATCTTCTATCTTATAATAATAATATCCCTCTTCAAAAAGAGAATCATTGGATGTAATATTAAATGACAGATTAAAATTGACTACCCTATCTGCATAGTTGATAAATTCTATATCTTCTTCGTTCTTTACATCAGTAAGCTCTTCGGCATAATTAACAGGTAAAAATATGAATATGCAAGACAACTGAATAAGACAAAAGAACCACCTCATACATTGAATTTTATCTCACAAAGGCCAACATTCAATTTTTTTGTGATTGAATCTCTTCTATCTTCTTCTTAATAATCTGACTATTGGGCTCAAATGCAAGAGCGAGTTTTAAATTCTTTAAGGCATCCTGTGGTCTATTTTGCATAAGTGCCGCCATAGCCTGTGTATAGAGCTTCTTTGCCTGAGGAGACAATATATCCTCCTTTACCTCCTGTTTTGCATCATCTTCAATAAATCTTATCTCCCTCTTATCTCTTCCTTTGGCAAGCTGTTGGTCATATCTCTTTCGTTTCTCAAAATCCCTTAAAACGATGTATGCCTCAGTTATGAGCTTAGATATCTTTAATATCCTCTTCTTGAGTTCAGCATCTGCCAGATTAATGAAGTTGTCGGGATGAAAGATCCTCGTCTCTCTATAATAAGCCTCCTTAATCTCGGCGGCATTGGCGGTTGGCTCTACTTTCAGTATCTGATAGTAATCCATTTCATCAATAGCCTCTGAAAGGATTAAAATCTCTTCTGCAGTTAAATTGCCCATAATTTCCTCCAAATATCTATTCCTTTATCTCCGGGAGATTACTTCTATCTCTATCAATAGTAATTTCCTGTGCGAGGTCCTGAGACATTGCCACCTCTTCTTCTGATAGGCCCGCATTGAGATATATGGTTGTAGATTGCTCTGCCCCTGTCTCAACATCTCTTGCGGAGACATTTACTATTCCATCACTATCTATATCAAATGAGACCTCAATGGTGACCTCTCCTCTTGGCGCAATCTTAAATCCACTGAACTCAAATTCACCGAGTAATTCACACTCATCAGCCTTGTTGGATTCACCCTGTAAAACTCTGATTCTTACTCTATCCTGATTATCCCTTGATGTTGTAAATTTCCTCTTTCTTTCAATAGGAAGAGGTGAGTTCCTCGGTATTATAGCATCTGTAAAACCTCCGACTGTAGCAATCCTCAAAGTAAGAGGTGTTACATCCAGTAAAAAAGTACTCTTCTTCTTTTCATCTAATAATGAGTCTCCCTGGATGGCTGCACCGATCGCTACCACCTCATCTGGATTTATCCCATATAGTGGCTCTTTCTGGAAATAATATCTTACATAGTCCCTCACGATTGGAAGTCGAGTTGGACCACCTACGAGAATTACACCCTGAATATCACCAATAGTTAATCTGGCAGATTGTAATGCCTCGTCGCAGACCTTAAATGTCCTCTGGAGTATTGGTGTAACCATCTCTCTAAACTGGTCGGAAGTAATCACTGTCCTGAAATCTCTCGGTTTCCCATCTGAACCAATAAATAGATGTTTTATATTTACTTCTACCCTGTCCTGTGTGCTAAAACCTATCTTGGTCTTTTCTGCATAATCCCTGAGTCTCTGAAGAATATGTTTATCCTGAACCGGGTCAAATCCAAACTGTGATTTTACAAGTTCTATAAAATGCTCAAGAATCTTTATATCCATATCATCGCCGCCGAGATATGTGTCGCCAGCGGTAGATAAGACCTCAAATACATCATTGCCTATATCAAGGATAGATATATCAAATGTTCCACCTCCGAGATCATATACAGCAACTTTTTGAGAAATACCTTTACCAAAACCATAGGCAAGCGCTGCCGCCGTTGGCTCATTAATTACACGCAGGACCTCAAGACCAGCTATCTTCCCCGCATCTTTTGTTGAATGTCTTTGATTATCATTGAAAAAGGCTGGTACAGTTATAACCGCCTTCTTTACCTGAGTCCCAAGATAATTCTCTGCAATGGTCTTCATCTCTCTCAACACAAAGGCTGAAATTTCGGGGATAGAATATTGCCTTCCATTTATTAAAATTCTAACAGAGGAATTTGGTCCTTCAACAATCTGATACGAACATAGAGACCGCGCCTTCTTTACCTCTTCCGAGAAAAAATACCTTCCAATCAATCTCTTTGCAGAATATACAGTATTTTCTGGATTGCTGATAATTCTTTTCTTTGCCTCATTTCCAACAATTACTCTATCGTTTTCGAGGAAAGAGACAACGGAGGCGTGAATCTTCTCTCCCCATTCATTGGGAATTACAGTAGGCATGCCATCAATGACAGTAGCCACACAACTATATGATGTTCCAAGGTCAATGCCTATTACAGGTTCTCTCATAAATCCTCCTGAAGAAGGGATTAATGCTCTTAAGTAGTTACAGACTAAAACAAATTTTCTTTTTTGTCAAATATACTGATTTAGAACCGTTTTGGTCGATGATGAACCAAAATAATAAGGAGAATTATACTATGGAATATATCTATGCAATAAAAAGAAAAAGAGCATTAGCACATTTTAATATGAAGAGGCTGACCCAATGAAAATAAAAATTATTGTAAAGTGTGCATGTGCATTTTTGACACCCTCATTTAATAGGGCTCTGGCAATTGGATATTCAGACCATAAAAAAATAACACCTCGTACATATAGTGAGGCAGTGAATAACAATATTTACTATGATTTATTTGGAATTCATTAAATTTGTAAAACTTTTTGAATTGACTATCATCTTAATATCAGGTACTTAATTACTTAACAAGGAGAGTATTATGGAAAGAAAAGGTATCATTAAAGTGAATGGTAACCCTCTGACATTATTGGGTAATGAGATTAAAGAAGGCGATGTAGCTCCATTCTTTCATGTTTTAGATAAGGACCTGAAAGAAGTAGATTTAAGGGGCTTTGCAGGGAAGAAGATAATGATAAGTGTTACACCATCTCTGGATACCCCGGTATGCGACTTACAGCTCAAGAGATTTAACAAGGAGGCAGCAGAATTTGGAGATGATGTGGTCGTGCTGAATATCAGCGTTGACCTCCCTTTTGCTATTGCCCGCTTCTGCAATGCAAATGGAATAGATAAGGTACTCACCCTTTCAGATTATAGAGATGTAGATTTTGGAACTAAATATGGGGTATTAATAAAGGAGAATAGACTTCTTGCAAGGTCAATATTTATTATTGGTAAGGACGGTAAAATCGCATATAAAGAGATTGTACCCGATATTACACATCATCCTAATTATGAAAAGGCTTTAGAGGAATTAAAAAAATTATAGTAAAGGAGGTATTTTATGTCTTACACAGCAAAGGATTATTCAAAACTTGTTGGAATGAAGGGATTTTCAGAGGCACTTCTTAAAAACCATTTTACCCTTTATCAGGGGTATGTAACAAATACAAATAAGGTTATTGAGGCAATTGAAAATCTCGCTAAAGAGAAGAAGTTTTCAACACCCGAATTTGCAGAACTCAAGAGGAGACTCGGCTGGGAGTTTAATGGAATGAGACTACATGAGTACTATTTTGAAAATCTGGGCGGTGATGGAAAGTTGAATCCAGTGAGCAGACTCTTTAAGAAGATTGTTGAAGATTTTGGCTCTTATGAAAACTGGATAGCAGAGTTCAAGGCGACCGGAGCAATGAGGGGTATAGGGTGGGTAGCCCTCTATCAGGACCCGATAAATGGAAAGTTGATGAACTTCTGGATAAATGAACACGATGTCTCTCATCCAGCAGGAGCAAATCTCGTACTTATAATGGATGTCTTTGAGCATGCATTTATGCTTGATTATGGATTGAAAAGAGCTGATTATATAGAGGCATTTTTCAATAATATTAATTGGACTGAGGCAGAGAAGAGATTGAGATAATTTTTATAGCAAAAGTTTACGATTTCTTACATTCTTACTATTACCTAATCTAATCGATTTTTTAGGTGAAAAAATCCACCTGTTGAGTTAACCTGCTGAAAATATTTGACAGAAAATACAGTCTGGGCTTTAACACAATATCACCCAACAGGTGGGAGGTTATTGTGAAGTTCTTTAACACATCCAGAGAGATCTTCAAGCAAAAAATTGATTCTGTAGAAGTTACCAATCCGCAACAATACAAAAAATCGCTCAATTTAGGTATTAATTTTTAAGATAACCACAAAGATGTTCGGGATGATTTAAAAAAATATTACTACTGTTATATCTTCTTTTGGGACATAAATTCGCATTTTGAAAAGCAGGTTACTCCTTCCTGTTTTTCATTACTAAAAATACTATCCAGTTAAAATATCTCATAAAAACAGCTTTCTAATAATCATTTGTCCCTCTAATCTCCACATCAGAAACCATTTAAAACACATTAAATTATTTCCAACAACTAAATTTCTCTATTCCCCTTTCTGTTCATATCTCTCACCACCTTAAAAACTCATTCTCTGATAATATCTGTGTAATTTGCTTTGCCAACTGAAAATTTTTAATGCAAACCGCAGGGGGACTGGTTCATCAACCAAAGGTTTCTATAAAACTACCACTTTCCACTCTTATAGAAGGTTTTTAGTATGAGTGGTGTTTATTCAAAGGAAGCCAGCCTTCTATGTTTTTGTTTGACAAAATAATATACCCTGCTGTGCATTCCATATTAAAAAAACTATTCTGGACAGATATGAAATAATTTATTCATTAGGAGATATTAAGTAATTTTGAATGACTCTGGATAGATTTTCCAGATTCAAAGTAAATCAGCAGAATTAAAATTGTTATTGTAAAAATTCATCACTTCAACTATTATAGAGCCGTTTAGTGGAGGTGAGTATGATAAAAAATACACTCATTATTTTTTCGCTTTTAATATCTTTTGTAGTTTATGCTCAGGAACCTGCAAAAATTAAACCAGCCCAATCTATGGGGACTCCGAGGGCATATCATGAAGGCATATTCATCCCCATTGAAGGTTCTTATCTGGTCTGTGGTGGCAAAAATGGCAATACCACTCTTAAAAGTTGTGAATTTTTCTCTCTTACAAATATGAGTTGGTCAAATGGCCCAACAATGAAAGTAGAACGAAAGAATCCGCCTCTTGCAAATATTTTTGCCTTATCCAAACAAGGGTCTGAAAAGGGTTCAATCCTCATCGCTGGAGGAGTTGATAGTTCAGGGAATTCAATGATAAAAGTTGACTTTTATGATATACAGACTAAATCCGTTGATGATTTCAAACAACTCCCAGTCCCTCACTCTGGTGGAATCTCATTCTTTAATCCAACTGAGGAGCCACTTATACTTGCGGTAATGATAGGTCCCGGTATCAATATCACCAAACTCTTAATTGCCAACAATGACATCAATTGGGTGCAATCTCCAAATAGCCTTCATTACCCAAGAGATGGACATAAATTTGTCGCTATACCAGACTATAGGATTCTCATAGTTGGTGGTGGAAGTGAAAAGATGGAAATATATAATTATAAAGATGATACTATAAGCGAGGCAAAAGACACAATAATAGACATTACAGGACATCAGATAATAAATATGAGCGATAGTCGTATATTAATTGCAGGTGGAGTTGATAAGAACGGAGTGATAAACCAGAATACATATATATATGATCCAATCAACGATTCACTTTCAACTACTTCTCAGATGAATATTCCGCGAAAAGATTTCAGACTCACACTTCTACACAATGGGAAAGTGCTCGCATCAGGGGGAATAGATAAAGATGGTAATGCAATATCAAAGCTTGAGATATTTGATCCAGCATCTGGAAGATGGAGTGAGACATTGAGCCTGAATTTCCCCCGTGCAAATCATACAGCAGAGTTAATAGGTGCAGAGGGGGTACTGATATGCGGCGGTAATACTGGCGAAAATACTGCATCTATTAAAAATTGTGAAATATACTCACCTGAAAAGATATGTACACCCGGTTCATTCTCCTGTGATGGCAACTGGATTGTGAAATGCAATTCCTTTGGAGATGGAACAAATAAAACCAATGAATGCGCCGGTGGATGCAAGGATGGCCAATGTATTGGGGGATGTACAGAGGGGGAGAGAAGGTGTCGTGATATAGGGGTAAAGATCATTGTAGAGATATGTAATGCCACTGGTGGTTGGGTACTTCTGGAACGGTGTGAAGAGTCCTGCAAAAATGGGTATTGTGATGGTCAGATCCCACCGAGGGATGCTGGTGTAAATGACTCAGGTAGAGATACACTGATATCTGATTATTATATTGAGGACCATCAAACAGCAGATGAAGTTTTAGTTGAAGATATAATAATAAATTCCGATAATGGCATTATACCAGATGCCGCTATTTCAGACTCTTTTAATAATAGTAACCCTTCAGAAGGGTGTAGTTGCAATCTGATTGAATAATATGACAGTTTTTTCATATTTATCTTATTATGGATGGAAATGGGTTTGATTCAAAATAAATAAACTTTATAATAGGTTGTAGAAGGAGGCAAATATGAATAATAAAATATTGTCTATTATCTTTTTTTTATTCCCGATATTGTCTCTTTTTATTCTGTTTAGATGCGGTGCAGATATGGGTATGACTTATTTAGAAGATGGAGGGTTCGGGTTGTCAGACTATGGAAGTTCATATAGAGATGCTCAATCCCAGTATGACACAGGATATACCTATGACTATGGTAATATATCAAAAGATACTGGCTATGTAGAACCGGAAAAGCCAAATCCATATGCGGCAGTTCCACCAATTACATCCCAGAAATATCTATACATCCTTAATCCCTCCAACAACTCAATTGCTGTTATTGAGCCAGAGACACTAAAGGTGTTCTCTATAAAGATAGACTTTTCTCCAAAAAATCTTCTTGTCATCCCAAATACTGATTATGCTATAGTCCTTGCTGAGAATGCCTCCAGACTGGCTATGCTCTCAATTGAGGGAGAGACTGCCAGGACAATATCCTTTTCACTTGGTCAGGCATACAATGATATCTCGGTCTCTCCTGATGGAAAATATATAATTGCATTCTTCAATGAACAATTGAGGAAGAATAATGAGGTATATCCCGGCGAAGGTAGAATCAATCTCATAAATGCAAGTGATATCTCTCTTTTGATAAATGACCCCAATAAAAAGATATATAAAGAGATTGGTGTGGGAAGACGAATAACAAACATCTTTTATTCAACAGAACAAAATACTGCCTACATAGTGTGTAAAGAACGGATCTATATCCTGAGATTTGATGACCCATTCAATGAGAGAGGTGAAAAGGAATTTATTGATATAGACCCTGATTTTACATCCAATGTGAATACTCGTTTTGCCTACTATGTACCCAATACCAATTATATAATACTGAAGTATATAACAGGGAATTCTATATTCATAGCCTCTACTGATGGTAATCTTACAAAGAAGATTGACTTTGAGGGTGCAATTACTGATTTGAAATTTACAAAGGATATGACAAAAATAATAATTTCATTCAGAGATATTGGAAAAATTAAGATTATACCTGTGCCAGATGGAATTATAGATATATCGCAAATAAAGGAGATTGACCTCGGTAATTTTATGGCTGGGTCTGTTGAACTCTGTGAAAATGAAACTTACAAAAAGGCAATTTTATATACCAATGTATATTACAGGGAGGAGATTGCCATCCTTAATCTGGAAGACTATACATACGAAAAGATAGACCACAAAAACGGTCTGAACAAGGCTATTAACTATATTGTATGTGCACCGGATGGGAATACAGCAATTATAATACACAAAAAGGGGAATGACCCTGATGAAGATGACCCGGTTGAAATAAATAATAATAATCAGGAGGGTTTTTCAGTATTTGGATTAAAGAGGGAGATTCTCAATACAGAATTGCTTTCTACAACACAGCCAAAATCGGTCTCATTTCTGTACGATTCAAATTATGCAATGATTACTGCAACCAATGCAACTATCAATGATTATAAGGCATATATGGTAGACCTATCCAAGCCAATAATTAAAGATGACAAGATACAGTTTTTCTCAGATATTATATATACAGGGTCAATACCACAGAAAGATATTTTTTATGTTCTCCAAAAACATCCTGTAGGCAGGATATCTTTTATTTTTATGCCTTCAATGACGATGAAGACAATCACCGGTTTTGAACTAAACAGTCTGGTCCAATAGGAGGGAGAGTATGAAAATTAAATCAGCCGTATTATTTTTAGCATTACTTGTCTATTCCTGTGGAGGGATGGATCCAAAACTAAAAAATACGGACTTTGAACTTCAGGGTCCATATATAACCGACAGGGCTATATACTATATTAATCCAGCCCTTAATTCAATTATCAAAATTGATTCAGAAAAAAGGAATATAATAAAATATAATCTCAAAAACAAGATATATTCTATCATTGATAAACTCCTCCCTGAACTCTATTTTACCTCTGTGGACCAGAATTCTGGATTGATGAATCTGATACATTTTGATGAATCAAAGTCGGAGGAGGAGATAATCAAACTCGGCTCCCCATTTACCTCCTTTGACATAAGTCCGGACAATAAATATCTGATAATGAGGCATACAGCAAATAGTTCATCAATTGGTGGTGGCAAAGTCACTATATTTTTCAAAAATGAGATGGGCATCTATGATATAGAAAACAGAAGACTGACAAAGACCACACTCAACTTTTCAATAATGGATCGCAAAATAATCTTCTCCGAACCCGGGTCGCATCTTCTGACCATTTTATGTAAAGAAGGTGTGATTCTGATGGATTATACAAAGCCTTCAATAGTTAAATATATCTATCTGGACATAAATAAAAAGTCTCCAGAAATTGAATATGGGGTATTCAGCAAGAATAGCAAATATCTATTTTTTAAGGCTAAGGACAGAGATGACATCTATTCAATCTCCATAACCAGTAACGATGACGACCTCTCTATTAAGGTAAATGTCCCATCCAGCCCCTATAAAGGGTTGCAATACATTGCCCCCATTACTATTGATGAAAATGAAGATACACTGGTAGCCCAATTTAACTCCCCTTCTCCAAGATTGGTCATTATAAGTGCAGAATCAGATACAGCATATAAAAATCAGATAGTGCTTGATTCAGGTTCACATATACTTGATACATTCAACTTTGGAAATAGTATCTATGCATTGATAGTCAATTACTGGCTAAAATATGTAAGAATTGTCTCTTTATATCCAACAGCAGAAAACCAGAAAGAAGAGATACAGATATTTGCAAACGATTACAAAGTTATTGGATATACTGCCTCAAGAGATATTCTACTCCTTTTATATTCTGACGGAGGTACATCTATAAAATTCATAAGACCAATGATAACAGATAAGGCTATAAAAATGAATACAAAGGAATTCTCTTTCAATGCAATCAGACAGGATATGATGGGTTATTCCAGAAATTATAATACATTTTTCTTTATATCTGGTTATTATGACGAAAGATCCTCTGCATATAAATACCTGTTTAACTATATCAATCTGAATAATGATTTTACTGACAATTCGGAAATAGATTATTTGCCATCCAGAATTATAGACATAAATGAGCAGACATTTTTACTCACAGATAACGAAACAGATGATTTCATTACACTTATAAATTTAACTAAAATTCCAAAGGCAGTATCATTTGTTGGACTTAAATACGATGATATCCTTCAATTTTAGGCCAGGGAGGTAATTATGAGATTATCAATAATTATTTTAGCGATGTCATTTTCATTTTCCATCTATGCCTCTACAGAGTTAATGGTAGGATTAAATTCGGAGGTTATCAACGATAAGTCTTTTGATATCTTCTCTGAAAATGATTGGGTCTTTGGTCCACAATTAAAGATAAGTCAGAGCATTATTGCACAAATGCCACTTTACTTGCAGATACATATGAATTACAATTCTTCCTCAAATAAGATTTTTAATGACATCAAGACCGAATTTTCGGAGATTATCTTATCAACCGGGATATCTTATGAATTTAATATATTGCGAGACCTTTTATATCTATATTGTGGTGCAAATTTTATATACGGGACAACAGATATAAAATTAAAAGAGGACTTTATATCATATAGTGATTCATCCAGTACATATGGGGGTTCACTGTTCAGCGGAACAAAAATTACAATACCAGTATCTATATTCAGAGATGAACAATGGCAGAAACAGCACTGGCACCAACTTGTCACAATGGGAATTGATATACAACTCGGCTATAGATTTTTGACACCACTTAAATATGAAAAGCTGCATCCATCATCCAATAGACCTGTGAATACTGAGATGTTTGATATATCCGCAGGAGAGGTGCAAATAAGCGGGCCTTATGTGCTTACCTCTTTCGCCCTCTTATTCTGAAATTGATGAGAAGCAGTTAGATTAGGAATCTCTCCAAATTTTCTTTAAATAGTTTAATCAATTTGCAGGTATAATCTCCAGCCTTACCAT
>JBMFOP010000007.1:0-51415 GCA_049969675.1 Myxococcota bacterium
GAATAAATATAACAGCTTTATGTATTTTTGTCTAATTTAAATATTTACAATGGTCAGACAGGTTTTTATGCAATGTCTTAATAGATTGACAAGTTTTTACTATATTGCTATTCAAAGTTGGCTTACGGGAGGCTATTATGGTTGATATGCCGGTCTTTATCCTCGCAATCAATCCTGGTAATACATCCACAAAGATAGGAGTATTTGAGAATACAAAACCCATAATAATCAAAAATATATCTCATAGTGATGAAGAATTGAAGAGGTTTAAGTCCATTGCCGAACAGAAGGATTTTAGAATCTCCTGTATTCTAAGTGAAATTGAAAAAGAAGATTTTGATATAAAGACACTTAACTGTGTGGTGGGAAGGGGGGGGTTGTTAAAAGCAGTTGAGAGCGGGACGTATATTGTAAATGAGAATATGTTATCAGACCTTAGAAAGGCTGAAAGGGGTGAACACGCCTCCAATCTCGGTGGTATCATAGCCTATGAGATTGCTACCAAATATCACATTCCGTCTTATATTGTTGACCCTGTGGCTGTAGATGAGATGGAGGATATTGCAAGAATCTCTGGATTCGTAGAGATAGAGAGGGAGAGCCTCCTGCACGCATTGAATACAAAGGCAGTGGCAAAGAGATATTCGGCTATGGTAAGTAAAAGATATGAAGATTTGAGATTAATTGTTGCACATCTTGGGAGTGGGATAAGTATATCAGCACATATAGGTGGAAGGATGGTAGATGTTATCAATCCGAGAGATGAGGGACCATTTTCACCCGATAGGGCTGGCGGACTGCCTGCACTTAAACTCGCCAAACTCTGTTTTTCTGGTAAATATGATTATAAAACCCTTGAGAGGAAACTCTTTGGTGAGGGAGGCATCTATTCTTACCTGGGCACAAGAGACCTTAGAAAGGTAATGGAGATGATTGATTCTAATGATAAGAAGGCAAAGATGATATATGATGCAATGGTATATCAGATTTCCAATTATATTGGCTATATGGCACCAGTTCTGATGGGAAGGATTGATTGTATTATTCTGACTGGTGGAATGGCTAATGAAAAGAGGCTAATCGAGGATATCAAAAAAAGAATATCTTTTCTGGGAAAGATTGAGGTCTTTCCCGGAGAGGATGAACTTCAGGCCCTTGCTGAGGGGGCTTATAGAGTAATGAAGCATATAGAGCAGGTAAGAGTTTATTAATTATAAATTTATTTTTTACGGGAGTCTTTATGACAAAGGAGATCTTATCAGGTAATGAGGCGATAGCAAGAGGTGCTTATGAGGCTGGTGTTGCATTTGCCTCTGCATATCCGGGAACACCCTCAACCGAGATACTTGAAAATATTTCAAGATATCGGGAGATATATTCAGAGTGGTCCCCAAATGAGAAGGTCGCTTATGAGGTGGCTTACGGTGCCTCACTTGCGGGTGTAAGGGCACTTGTAGCGATGAAGCATGTGGGTGTAAATGTGGCGGCTGACCCTATGATGACATCTGTTTATACTGGAGTAAATGCAGGGTTGGTTCTAATATCTGCCGATGACCCTTCTATGCACTCATCACAAAATGAACAGGACAATAGGAGATATGCATATTTTGCAAAGATGCCCTGTATAGAGCCTTCAGATTCACAGGAGGCTAAAGATTTCTTAAAAATTGCATTTGAGATATCAGAGAAGTTTGATACCCCTGTAATGTTAAGGGTTACTACGAGGGTGTGTCATTCAAAGTCAATCGTGACATTGGGGGAGAAAAAGGAAGTTCCATATAAAGAATATAATAAGGATTTTGTAAAATATTGTATGCTCCCATCTTCTGCAAGGGTTAGAAGGGTAGAACTGGAGAAGAGGCTTGCAAGGTTGAGAGAATATTCCAATAAGAGCCCTTTAAATAGAATTGAGATTAACAGGACAGATATTGGAATTATAACAAATGGCATATCTTATCAACATTCAAAAGAGGCTTTTCCCGATGCCTCTATTCTAAAGATAGGGATGAGTAATCCAATGCCAGATGAACTCATAAAGGAGTTTGCAAAAAAGGTTAAGAAGCTCTATGTGGTTGAAGAACTGGAACCGTATATGGAAGAATTTGTGAAGACCCTTGGGATTGAGGTTATAGGGAAGGAGGTCATTCCTAACATCGGTGAGTTGACCTCTGATATTATTAGAAATGCTATTCTGGGTAAGAAGGTGATATATGAGACTCCAAAGATTCCGATGCGTCCCCCAATACTCTGCCCGGGGTGCCCACATAGAGGATTCTTTGCAGTAACATCAAAGTTGGGGCTCACGGTTCTTGGAGATATCGGATGTTATACTCTCGGTGCCTATGAACCACTGAGTGCTATTGAGACCTGTCTATGTATGGGTGCATCCATAGGACAGGCAGTAGGATTTGCCAGGTCATATAAAGGGAAGAATAAGAATAGAGTGGTTGCTGCCATCGGAGATTCTACATTTGTACATAGTGGAATAACTCCACTTATTGATGCAGTTTATAATAAAGCCAATGTGGTTGTATGTATCCTTGATAATGAGACAACTGCGATGACCGGTCATCAGGAGCATCCGGGCACTGGAAGGACACTTATGGGTGAAGAGACGGTTAAACTTAATCTTGAGGCACTCTGTAAATCTATAGGAGTTCCGCATGTACGGGTTGCCAATCCAAATAATCTCAAGGAGACCGAAAAGGTTCTTAAAGAGGAACTGGCATTTGAAGGACCCTCCGTTATTATCTTTAAGTCACCCTGTGTTGTTAAAGATAGAACAGTCTGGAAGAAACCACTTAAAGTTATAAGCGAGATGTGTGCAGGATGTGGAGAGTGTTTTAAGATTGGTTGCCCGGCGATAATAAAAGATAAGAGCGGGAAGGCAGTTGTTGACCCGATATTATGTATTGGGTGTGGTGTCTGTGTTCAGGTCTGCAAATCCAGTGGTGCATATAAGTGCAGGTATGTGAGTATAGGTTATTGTTCTGATACCTGCTCCAGAATATGCAGGGGCTCAGCATTTGTAGAGACTGAATAGAAAAGGAGAATTTATGAATAATAAAAATATGTCTGTTGTATTTTCTGGTGTCGGTGGACAGGGAGTAATACTTGCGAGTGACCTTCTGGCAGAAGTAGCTCTCATCCATGGAGTAGATGTCAAGAAGGCAGAGGTACACGGAATGGCTCAGCGGGGAGGTTCGGTTATCAGTTATGTCAGGTTTGGCGATAAAGTATATTCCCCTATAGTTGAGAAGAAGTCAGCGGATATTCTATGTTCATTTGAGCCGCTTGAGGCAATTAGATATATTGACTTTTTGAAAGATGATGGTTATGCAATAATAAATATTGTAAAGAATTTTCCCATTACCGCTATATTTGGGAAGATCCCCTATCCTGATAATCCATCAGAGATCATCTCAAAATTTACAAGTAAGGTATATGAAATTGATGCATTGAAGATTGCACTTGAACTCAAAGTTCCAAATGTAGTCAATGTGGTCCTACTTGGAAGTATTTCAAGACTTATGCCATTTACAGATGAGGAGTGGTTTGCCGCAATTGAGAAGAAGGTAAAGGCAAAGTTCGTAGGTATAAATAAAGAGGCATTCAAAAGGGGGAAAGAGGCTCTTAGTTTTTAAGAGGTCTTGATTATGTTCAGAAGTTTTGCACAGATTAGAGAGAAGGTCAGACAATATGGTAAGAAATTTTATATAGCATTACCGGCTGCCGACGATGATGTATCAATAGAGGCTGCTTTAGATGCAAAAAAGGATGGAATTGCTGAATCAATATTAATAGGAGATAAATCAAAGATCTCGGAATTACTTACATTAAAGGGTAGTTCAGATTCAGAATTTGAGATAGTTCATTGCAATGATTATTTTGATGCAGCAAGGATTGCAGTAAGACTCTGTAGAGAGAAGAAGGCAGATATGCTCTTAAAGGGGCATCTGGATACAGCCACCTTGCTTAAGGCAGTCCTTAACAAGGAGGAAGGGTTGCGAACGGATAGACTATTATCGGATGTATTTATCTACGAAGACCCTCTATTTGATGAGAAGGGTGGGAAGCTTACTGGAATAACTGATGGCGGGATAACCCCGCTCCCAAATCTTCAACAGAAGAGAGAGATTTTAGAGAATGCAGTTGATGTATTTAGAAGACTCGGTTATAATAAACCAAAGGTTGCGGTGATGAGTGCAACTGAGAAGCCAAATGAAAAGATACCTTCAACATGGGATGCAAAACTTCTGGTTGAAATGTATAAAAATGGAGATATAAAAGACTGTATTGTAGAGGGACCAATGGCTCTTGATGTGGCTGCATTTAAATGGTGTGCAGAGATGAAGGAGATTAAATCAGAGATAGCCGGAGAGGTGGACATTATGCTTATGCCATCCTTTGAGGCAGCGAATATGGTTGCAAAGGTATTCGTCTTCTATATGAAGAGACAGATAGGTCATGTAATTAGAGGCGCATCTGTCCCTGTATTGATAAATTCCAGAACGGATGATGCGCAGTTGAAAATTAATTCAATTGCGTTATCTATAATAACAGGCTTAAGAGATTAAGGAGGTCAAAATGGCTTTTAAAAACGAGAAAACATTTTTTGAGATGAGTAAGGCAAAGAAGACAGAACTCTTTCACAGGAGATATGAGGAGGGAGTAGAGAAGGTTAAGAAGGAGTTTGATAGACATTATCCAAATTATATAGGTGGCAAAGAGGTCTACTCAAAGGATGGGGAGTATGCCATAATTACACCTATAAATAAAAATCAAATTATAGGGTATTGTCAGAAAGGGACCGTTGAAGATACAAAGAATGCTATATCGGTAGCAAAGGCAAAATTTTACGAATGGTCCAGGACACCATATCAGAAGAGAGTTAAGATATTCCAGAGGGCTGCAAAGATTATGTCTGCAAGAAAATTTGAGCTCGCAGCACTTATGACCTTTGACAATGGGAAGAATAGATATGAGGCAATCGCAGATGTGGATGAGGCAATAGATTTTTTGAACTTCTATTCATACCTTATTTTGAAAAATAAGGGATTTATAATCAGGATGGGGAAACCATTCCCCAACGAAAATTGCACAAGTGTATTGAAACCTTACGGCGTTTGGGCAGTGATTTCACCATTTAACTTTCCACTTGCAATTACAACAGGGATGAGCACAGGGGCGATGATCACCGGGAATACAATTGTATTGAAGCCGGCGAGCGATACCCCATTAATGGCACTCAAATTTTATGAGATAATGAAAGAGGCCGGTCTACCTGATGGGGTAATGAATCTTATTGTCGGTTCAGGTTCAACTGTTGGAGAGGAACTCATCTCAAATCCAGATATCGCCGGTGTGGTATTCACGGGTTCAAGAGCGGTCGGTAAGAGAATTTTCTCAAAGATGACATCTGATATGGTAAAGCCCTGCATAACTGAGCTCGGTGGGAAGAATCCGATTATTGTTACATCAAAAGCAAATCTGAGTAAGGCGGTTGAGGGTGTAGCAAGGTCTGCGTTCGGTTTTGATGGACAGAAATGTTCAGCCTGTTCAAGGCTTATAATTTTTGAAGATATTAAGGATAAATTTTTAGAAGGTCTTATCAATTGGACGAGAGAAAGAGTGAGTGTTGGTGACCCAACCAGGAGAGAGACATTTATGGGTCCGGTTATAAATCAAAAGGCTTTTGATGATTTTGCATATTATTCCAATATGGCGAAAAGGGATGGGGAGGTCTTAATAGGTGGCAGCAGGATAGAGAGCGGTGAACTCAAAGATGGTTTCTTTGTAGAACCAACAATTGTAGATAATCTGCCATTGAACCATGAAATAATCAAGACAGAACTCTTCCTCCCAATTCTTGCAATTATAACTGTAAAGAACCTTGAAGAGGCAATCAAGATTGCAAATGATACAGAATATGGACTGACTGCGGGTATCTTTACTGAAAATGCTAAAGAACGTGACTACTTCTTTGACCATATTGAGGCTGGAGTTACATATTGCAACAGAACTGTTGGTGGTTCAACAGGTGCAATGGTGAATGGACAACCATTTGGTGGATGGAAGGCAAGCTCATCTACTGCAAAGGGTGCTGGTGGGCTTTACTATTTACAGCAATTTATGAGAGAGCAGAGTCAGACGATAGTGAAGTAGTTACTGAATAAAAAATAATTATATCAGTATATACTAACTATCACTATGACAAAAGCCTTCTAAATTAATCAATCAGTAAAATCTTAAATTTTTTTGTTTATAATGTATTAAAATTACTATAATATCCCGAGTGCCTGTGGAGGTGCGATGGATTTATCTGAATTACTTACAAAGACAGAGATATTTAGACCCAGAATACTTAATCTAATGATTACAGAGAGATGTAATTATAGATGTAGATTTTGTGATTTCCATAATAAGAATAGAGAGATGCCGTTTGAACTTGCAGTCAGGGTGATTAATGAGGCTCAGAGATCTGGAATTAAGACAGCTGCATTTACTGGAGGAGAGCCCCTTCTATATAAAGGGATATATGACCTTGTGTCACTCATCAAGACACTCGGGATGTCTCCGCATATTACAACTAATGGCTCACTCATTTATAATAATTGGAAAAGGTTATTGGATTCAGGCCTTGATTCAATAAGTTTCTCAATAGATGGTATCGGGGAGGTACACGATAATTTGAGAGGGGTTAAGGGCTCTTTTGAGAGCATAAAAAATGGTATTGAGACCTTATACAAAAATAACAGGATGCTTCTCTTTGTAAATATGGTGGTAACAAATCAAAATGTCTCACAGATAATAAAAGTCTATCAATTTGCAAAAAGTTATAATGCCACATTCTTCTTCTGGCCCGTCAATGATACTCCTGACCTTTATATGAACGATGATAATGCTGATGAGTATTATAGGGCTGTTGAATATATTTGTTCAAAAGAGAGTTGTAGTAGTTGTATGCGCAAATTTCTAATAAAAGGTTTAGATTACCATCAGGGGAGAATCAAAAGATTTAGATGCCCTGCATTTTTTAGCACAGTGAATATCTATTTGGATGGGGAGGTGATGCCCTGTTGCGTATGGAATGCAAGAGATCTTTCAGCAGGTAATGTTAATGAGAAGAGTCTAATTGATATCCTGTCATCTGATAAGGCAAAGGAGATAGTAAAAGGGATCTTTCAAAGTGGCTGTTATAATAGGTGTTATAATTCAATGCTGCCAGAATTTTCGGAACTTACCGGTGAGGATTTTATTTTATGAGGGCACAACCGCCAAAGACCATTCATCTCTCTATAACTTCTCTCTGCAATCTAAGATGTATTCATTGCAGGTTCTGGGAGATGGAGCCTCAGAAGGAGATTGGAATAACAAAGTGGAAGAAGATTGTAGACGATATTTACAACTGGCTTGGTAGCAGTAGTGTAAGAATCAAGATTGCTGGAGGTGAGCCGTCTGTCAAGGCATTCTTTTATGATTTGATGAAGTATATTAAAGAAAAGGGATTTTATCTCGGCATTACATCAAATGGAACGGTCTTTTCAGAAAAGGATATTAAATTATTATGTGACATAGGTTTAAATGAAATAAATATCTCATTGGATACTCTAAGTAGAGAGAAGTATAGATTAATTAGGGGGAAGGACGAATTCAATAAAGTAATGGAGAATTTATTGTTATTTAAGAAACATACGAAACAGACCTCCATTAATATCTCTCCAACCATAATGGAACCTAATGTTGATGAGATTACGGAACTTGTGAGATTTGCTATAAAAAATAATTTCTGGATTACATTTCAGGCCATATTTAATACCTTTGGTACAGAATATAGAGTAAACTGGTTTAAGGATTTTTCACTCTTTCCAAAAGATATCATAAGTCTTGAAAGAGAGATAAGGGAGGTTATAGCATACAAAGATATTTATAGACAGATCGGTAATTCAAAAGAACAGCTCCTTACTATGATTGAATATTTTAGGGACCCCGGAAAGAGTTATGATATGGAATGTAATGCTGGGAAGACTGATATAGGAATTGATAACTTTGGTAATCTTCTCCTTTGTTTTAATCTGAGACCTGTAGGGAATCTCATAAATAATAAGATAGACGATTTGTTCTATTCTGATGTTGCTGATGAAATAAGGGAGGAGATTAGAGGTTGTTCAAGAGAGTGTAAATTATTGAATTGTGTATTCCCTTTTGAGGATTGAAACTCTGGAGTCATTATGGCAGATATAAATAGTGAAATAAAGAGATATGAATTAAAAGCTGAGGACCTTGTAATAAAGGAGAAGATAAGAAAACTCTTCTTAGAATCCGGCAAACTTACTACCATAATGCCCGGCATAATTGGACAGGAGAGGGCTATTGAATCTCTAAAGCTCGGTATCAGTATAAATGGACCGGGTTATAATATTTATGTGTGTGGCATATCTGGTAGTGGAAGGACATCTACTGTAAAAGACCTGCTCAAAACGGTCAAAAAACCACGTAAAAAGCTAATTGACAGATGTTATGTCTACAACTTTAGAAATCCAGATGTACCTATGTTGATTGAATTGGCTGTAGGTAATGGAGTAAATTTCAAAAAGGATATAGACAATTTTGTAAATTCATTGAAAGATAAGATTCCAAGACTTTTCTATAAGCCGGAGTATTCAAGAGAGAAGAATAAACTCAGAAGAAGGGCGGAGAAGAAACAGCAAAGTAGAGTAGAAGAATTTTCCAAGAAGCTCAGAAAGGAAGGATTTATCCTCACAGAGGTAGAGACACCAACAGGGAATGTCCCACAAATTGCATTTTTGCAGGGGAAGAAGACGGTGGATTTAGCTACCCTTGCCAGTTATGTTGATTCCGGGAAGCTAAAAGAGGAAGAGTTTAAGATTCTGCTTGATAAGCACAGGAGAAAGGAACAGGAACTGGATGAGATAGTTAAAGAGATTCGCAGGATAAGTAAGGAGCTTGAAGAACAATCAAAGAATCTGGATAGGTCTATGGTTGAAAAAGATATTGATAATTATATTGAAGAATTAAGTGCAAAATATAACAATGAAAAGATAAAGGAGTTTCTGAGCGGTCTCAAATCAGATTTGCTGGATAATATTGCTGTATTTAAGGATGAAGTCATAACCGGTGGTCCTGAGGAGGATGCTGAAGAGAGGAATCAAAAGATAAATGACCTGCTTATGAGATATAGAGTTAATCTTATTCTTGATAATTCCGGAAGTGAAGAGTGTCCCGTAGTAATAGAGACAATGCCCACATTTGGAAGGCTCTTTGGAACAATAGATATTGTGCAGGATTCAAGTCAGAGAGCACCAGCAAATCATATGTCAATTAAGGCTGGTTCATTACTGAAAGCCGACGGTGGATTTCTTGTGTTGAATGCCCATGATGTTGTACAGGAGCCGTTGATCTGGAGGATGCTTAAAAGGACACTCAGGAATCATAAACTTGAGATTCAAAACATTGAGGCACCTTTTAATATCAACCCTACATCGCTCAAGCCGGAGCCTATTGATATAGATGTAAAGACAATATTAATCGGGGATGACGAACTCTATCAGATTCTCTGTGAATATGACCCTGATTTTAAGAAGATATTCAAAATAAAGTCCGAATTTGACCTTGAGATGGAGCTCAATGTTGAAAATATCTCAAAGTATAAGCAATTTATTTACAGGACAATAAAAGAAGAGAAATTGAAGGGTATAAATGATGAGGCAATAATTGAAGTAATAAGATATGCAGTCTCAAAGGTATCAGATACATTTAAGCTTACTACTTTATTTTCAGATATTGCAGACCTTTTGAGAGAGAGTTCGTTTATCTGCGAGTCCCGTGGAGCTGGTGAGATATCAGCACAGGATGTGCTTGATACAATAAAAAAGAGAGAAGAGAGGCACGCATTAATAAAAGATAATTTACAAAAGGCGATAGAGGAAGATGTAATAATTATTGAAACCGATGGTTATAAAATAGGTGTAATTAATGGCCTCACTGTCTATGAGCTTGCAGATATCTCTTTTGGTAAACCATCAAGGATTACCGCAAATGTGGCAGTTGGAAGGGAAGGAATTATAAATATTGAAAGACAATCACTTCTTTCCGGACCAATATTTAACAAATCTGTATTGATACTAAATGGTTATCTACAGGAGAGATTCGGCTATGATATTCCTATCTCTATGAATGCAAGTATATGCTTTGAACAGTCTTATGGGGGTGTGGAGGGAGATTCGGCATCTATCGCAGAGACATATGCACTCCTTTCTGCAATCGCAGAAGTACCAATATATCAGGGTATCGCTGTTACTGGTTCAATGAATCAGAAGGGCGAGGTCCAACCAGTAGGTGGGATAAATGAGAAGATAGAGGGATTTTATCAACTCATAAGAGATAGAGGTTTTAATGGTAGTCAGGGAGTAATAATCCCTGCTAAAAATATTCGTCATCTGGTATTAAAAGATGAGATAGTTGATTCCATTAAAAAGGGTGAATTTCACATTTATGCAATATCCAGAGTAGAGGAGGGTATACCTATTCTGATGGGTATTGAGGCAGGGGAGCGAGAGGGGGATGATTATCAAAGAGATACGCTATTCTTTAAGATCAGAGAGAGGTTAAAATACTTTAGCAGGATTATGAAAGAATATAGGTAGGGCAATAATATGAGAAGTAGAAAGAGAAGAGAGGTAGATGAGGTCGGTCTGGATATTTTTTATGAAAAGATTCTTCGCCTATATGATGAGAATAAATTTACTGAGGCAATAAAATCAGTAAAAGATGCAATAAGACATTACCCATATAGCAGCGAGCCATATATCTGGCTTGGAGATTTACTCTTTGAATCATCAGACCTATTGGGTGCACTTGAATCATATCATAAAGCCATTAATCTTGATGAAAAGAATTATATTGCACTCAGCGCGGCAGCAAAGATCTATTTTCTGATTGGAGATTTTGAAAAGGCAAATAGCTATGTAGATAGGTCACTTGACAATAATCCAGAAGAGGCAGAGGCGCTTTATCTCAAGGCATTGCTTCTGGATAGAGATGGAAATTTCTCTCTTGCAGACCAATATCTAAAAAAGGCTAATCTAATTGAGCCCGAGAATTATCCAAAACCAATCTCTATTAGCAGGACCAATTTTGAGGTACTGATCAAACTGGTATTACAGAAACTACCGGATAGGGTAAGGGAGTTTATGGATAATATTACGATTGTTGTTGAAGATGTCCCGTCTGCATCAGATATTGAGGCGGAGATGTCTCCATTATCTCTCTCAAAATTGTCAATAGAGAATGAGCCGGCTGGGAGAGTCTTTAAGATAGTACTTTTCAGGAGAAATATAGAGCACTTTTCACAGGATGAATCGGAATTAAAGGAAAATATAAATATCTGTCTCTTAAATGAGATAAATAAGATATTAACGGTGCTTGAAGGAGATATACCGGATGGAAGGGAACACAAAGGTTAAAAGAATAATCAACTATTTAAAAAGAAAGTATCCAGAATCAAAGACTGCGCTTCACTCAGATAATCCATTTCAGTTGTTAATTGCAACAATATTGTCCGCCCAGTGTACAGATGAGAGAGTAAATAAGGTAACACCAGCCCTCTTTAAGAGATTTAAGAGTCCGGATGATTTTGCCAAGGCAGATATAAAAGAGATTGAGGAGTATATTAAGAGTACCGGATTTTATCATAATAAAGCAAAGAATATAAAAGAATGTTGTAAGGAGCTCATTGAGAGATACAACGGTGAAATCCCAGAAGATATTGATAAATTGACCAGCCTCCCCGGTATAGGGAGGAAGACCGCCAATGTAGTTCTTGGGAATGGATTTGGTATCCCGAGTGGAGTGGTAGTAGATACACATGTATTGAGGATTTCACAAAGGTTAGGACTTTCAAAGTATAGTGATGCAATGAAAGTGGAAGAAGATTTAATGAGAATAGTACCGAGAGATTACTGGATAGAGTTTTCAAATGCAATGATTCTCTTTGGTAGAGATATATGTAATGCAAGGGCGCCGCTTTGTGAAAGATGTGGTTTGACTGATGTATGCGAATATTACAAAAAGTCTGATTGAGAGGTTAAAGGAAGAACAGAATCGGCTATCTCTGAGGATTGTCTTTAAGCCCCTTAATAAGAAGAATGGCAAAATTGCTGGCGTAGATGTATCATATAAAGGGGAAGAGATATTCTGTTCAGTAGTAATACTATCTTTTCCTGAACTAAAACTAATCAACGTATATAACAAAAAGGGGAAGGTAGATTTTCCCTATATCCCCGGATTTTTATCTTTCAGGGAGATGCCAATTATCCTGAACACTTTTGATAGGGTGAAAGAGAATTGTTTCTTGATATTCTGTGATGGGCAGGGGATTGCGCACCCGAGAGGGTTTGGACTGGCATCCCATATAGGGACATTACTGAAGATTCCATCTATTGGTTGTGCAAAGTCCAGACTCGTCGGGGAATATACAGAACCAGATCTTAAACGTGGGAGCTTCTCAAAATTGATATATAAAGGAATTGAGGTAGGAGTCGCTCTTAGAACGAGGGAGAATACAAAACCCATCTTTGTCTCAGCAGGCAATTATATAGACCTTGAATCCTCCATATATTATACACTATGCTGTGCCAGATATCGTATCCCGGAACCCACAAGACTCGCACATAAACATGTCACTTTGTTCAAAAATAGTTTTAGTTAGAGTATTATAGAATTCAAATATTTCATTAATACATTTTATGCACTCTGCAGTACCCAATCTGCCAGTGAGACAAAGGAGGTATAAATATGAAGATTATAAGATTTGTAACTTTATTAATTGTTATCACTACAACATGCTTGAATGTTAATGCAAAGGGGGTTAAAGAGCCGGTGATATAGAGAAGTATGAAAGATGCGAAGACAGTGACGAGATTAAAGGAGAAGATATTTTGCTTCTCCATGGTGGGATAGCAAGGAGTATCAATGATAATCATTATATTTAAATGGTCTATTAAATCAGACGAACTTACATCCCAAGAAGAAAAAACTTGTAATGGATAGGGCTCTTCTCAAGATAAAATACTTATATATAGATTGGTGGAGATGGGGATATGAACGCAGGATTAAATTTTTTAGCTGATTATTCTCATTGAAAAATAAGAGATTGTATAATATAGTTAAATAACACTTTTGAAGGGGGTGTATTATGGCAGCAGGAAGAATTACCCTTTGCCTTGTGATTCTAATTAGCTCTGTTTCTTATGCCTATGATGTTGGGGAGATTGCGCTCATTGAGGATACGGATGGGAAGATAATGGAAGCAATCTCAATGCCAGACCAGTATCTTGCACGGGTTGCCTGTAAGTTCTATCAGGATCATCCAGATATATATCAGGCAATATTTGTCTTTTCTGATATACCTCTCAACTTTATTACAAATGTTCAACAGGGCTGGCCTGTTCAGAGTATTTCAAAAGGAATAGGGAGGGAGTCGCCAAATGGTCAACTTTATAATCAGACGGCAAAATTCTGTAGCCAGAATGGAACATTGAGGCAGGCCGTTAAGATGGGGGATATAGCAAAATTACCCAATAACCCTGACGATAGATATACTGGAATCATTGGTTATGCCTTAAGTGGTATTGAACTTCTGGGACACGAATTTGGACATCAATGGCTTGTTGGTATAAAGGCAAAGACTGTTGAGGGGAAGAATCTCTGTGCGATGAGGGGATATGAGCCATCCGGTGAGCCCCAAACAGGTGATTGTGAATGGAATACTTCCATCAATGACTACAATCAGCACTGGAGTTATTATTTTAATTCTGATGCTTCATTGATGTATGGAAGCCGAATAAAGGACCTCGGTGATGGCAAGTTTGAGTTGAGTTATGACCACCCCAAATATTCCGAGCTGGACCAATATCTGATGGGGCTCAGAAGTATAGATGAGGTAGATACGGATAAATTATTTTATGTGGATAATGGGAATCAAAATAGCGGCTCCGCCTCTCTTCCTCTGCAGCCGGGGAAGACTGTAACTATCAGTGGCACAAGAGTCAATTTTACAATATCTGATATTATAAGGGCAATGGGAGAGAGGATCCCTCAAAGAGAGCCCTGTCACTTAAAAGGGGCTTTTATAATCGTATATGAGAAAGATAAACCTCCCTCACAGGCTACAATAAATAAAGTTGATACATATCGTAAGAGATGGGAGACCTTTTATGATTGGGCGACAGATAATAGGGGCTCTTTTGACACCACCCTTGATGGGCGAGGAACAGGGACTAATACCTGTCCCGGTGAGCCAGTCTCTCTTGATGCAGGTTATAAGGATATCTCAATTGAGGATACCTCAATAAATGATATATCTTATGGTGATATTCTGGATGCAGGGGTAAATGACGCTTACACGGATGCGTATTTTGAAGATGCTGTTTCAAAAGATGTTCTATCAGATATAACATCTGATGTTGTACAAACAGATTCAGTTATTGATTCTAAATCTGAAGATATATCTGTTGTTGACAATGAGGTTGTAGATTCGTCAGTTGAAGATACTACCATTCTTAATGATGCAGATGAATCTGAGGATGTAAAGAGGGTAAGAACTGATTTGAATCATCTTTCTAATGATGACTCTTCTGGGTGCAGTTGCAGTCTGATTGAGTAAGATTTCTAAAAAAAACTTTATATTCTAACTTCCCGGTTTTGAAGTAATATCACTGCGGCCAAAAATATTCTGCTTTAACTATTTGTAAAATAAGGCTTCTGGACGGGTAAATCTATATTTTTATTTTATTCTTAAAATCAGGTTATCCCCCTTTCTTTAATAAATTATCTATTAAAATGCCGGACAATCTAAGTAAGGGCTAATAATCGTTATTCCCTTCAATTGCTACATCTGGCACAATAGGTAAGATCTCATAGGGTTTATTTGTTCATTGCCATAAATTTTAGTATAATAAACCCCGGTTAGAAAACCCGGCAACTGTTTTGTCTCATAACAAATGTTATAATAAGTAGATAAGGGTTTCTCTTCCATTTGAATGGCTTTGCTCTATGGTCATTGTAGTATTTAATGGCTTCCCCCGAACATTCAATATTCTGATTAATTGATAGGGGGAATCTACTTAATGAATGAGCCTATTCAAATTAGCAGGATAACATTGCTACAAATCACCATAAGAGTTAAATCTCTTTATTTATATCTCTGCCCTTATCTCTCCCCTCACCTTACAAAACATATTCATAAGAAATGTTTGTAGAATTTATTAAAAACTAAGGCGATTCATATTCATATAAATAAATCCTTCTCTTCAAAATTCAATATCTAAGAGGACTAAAATTAAAATTTATGCTGGACAGATGTGACATTCTTAAAAAAATGAAAATATCTTCTAAAATTTGCTTACGCCAAACATAGATTTGTCCGGAGGTACTGTTTATACTTATTCATAATAAGCCTTCTTTCATTATTTTACCTTATAAAGGTTTTCTCATTTAAAAATTATTTTGGACAGATGTGGGGATGTTAAGGTTTAAAAAAACAGATAGTTTTTATTTGCAATTATGCAATTGTATTTGTAGAATTTTTCGGTCTTTTTGAGGGACGGCTCTACATCATCTGGATGTAGATTTTTGGGAGTATTTTTGATTAGTAAAAGGAGCACTGATGGAAGAGAGTAACAAAGATTCAAATGGGAATGATATCCCAACGGTAAATATTGAGACAGAGGTAAGACAGGCATACCTTGATTATGCAATGAGTGTTATTATCGGGAGGGCATTACCTGATGTGAGAGATGGCTTGAAGCCAGTTCATAGAAGGATTTTATATGCAATGTATAGAGAGGGGCTCACCTCAGACAAGAAGTATTCCAAGTGTGCCGGTGTGGTAGGAGAAGTTCTCAAAAAATACCATCCCCATGGGGATGCAGCGGTATATGATTCACTCGTCAGAATGGCTCAGGATTGGAATATGCGTTATCCTCTGATAGACGGACAGGGGAATTTTGGTTCCATTGATGGTGATCCGCCAGCTGCATATCGTTATACTGAGAGCAGACTTACCAGGATAGCAGAGGAGATGCTGAGTGATATTGATGAAGAGACGGTTGATTTTATGCCGAATTTTGATGGTTCAACTGAGGAACCGACAGTCCTCCCTTCAGCAATCCCCAATCTGTTGATTAATGGTTCCAATGGTATTGCGGTTGGTATGGCTACAAATATTCCACCGCACAATCTTGTGGAGGTGATAAATGCCTGTGTGGCATATATTGACAATCCAGCAATTACCATTCAGGAGATTATTAAGATTCTGCCCGGTCCCGACTTCCCGACCGGTGCATTTATTTTAGGGCACGAAGGTATTTATCAGGCTTATAGCACTGGCAAAGGTATAATAAAGATGCGCGCCAGGGCGCGTGTTGAGGTGGAGGATAAGTATGGGCATTCAGCTATTATTGTTGATGAGATTCCTTATCAGGTCAATAAGGCAAGCCTGATTGAGAAGATTGCAGAACTTGTCAAGGAGAAGAAGATAGAGGGGATAAGTGATATAAGAGATGAATCGGATAGAGAAGGACTCAGAATCTATATTGAGCTCAGGAAGGATGTAAATGGGGAGATTGTATTGAATCAACTCTACAAGATGACGCAGATGCAGGAATCCTTTGGAGTAAATCTGATAGCGATTGTAAATGGTCAACCGCGCACATTGAATATTAAGGAGGCAATAGAATATTTTATTGCCCACAGACGGGATGTGGTTTACAGAAGAACCCGTTTTAGGCTAAATAAAGCAGAGGGGAGGGCGCATATACTTGAAGGACTCAAGATTGCCGTTGACAATATTGATGAGGTGATTTCAATTATTAGAGGTTCAAAGTCAACAGAGTTAGCCCGCACAAACTTGATGACCCGTTTTGACCTCACAGAGATACAGGCAAATGCCATTCTGGATATGAAGCTCTCCAAACTAACCGCCCTTGAGAGAGAGCAGTTGGTTGAGGAGTATAAGAATATTCTACTTGAGATTGAGAGACTGAGGTCCATTCTGGCTGACGAATCGCTGCTTATGTCTATTATAAAGGAGGAACTGATTGCAATAAGAGATAAGTACGGAGATGATAGGAGGACGGTTATTGTTCAGGAAGAGGGAGATTTAAGTATTGAAGACCTCATTGCAGATGAGGAGATGGTTGTAACTGTATCGCATGCTGGTTATGTAAAGAGAAATCCCCTTACCATCTATAGAAAGCAGAAGAGGGGAGGTAGAGGGAAGACCTCTATGACTACAAAGGAAGAAGATTTTGTTGAATATCTATTTGTTGCCTCTTCCCATACTTATTTGTTGATATTTACAGATAAGGGGATGCTGTACTGGTTAAAGGTTCATGAGATCCCAGAGGCAGGTACACAGGCAAAGGGTAAACCGATTGTCAATCTCATCAAGATAAATCCCGAAGAGAGGGTCGCAGCAATACTGCCGGTGAAGGCATTTGAAGAGGATAAATATGTTATAATGGTTACAAAGAAAGGGATTGCAAAGAAGGTCAATCTCTCTGCATTCTCAAATCCGCGCTCATCCGGTATAATTGCAATGAATGTTGCGGAGGATGATAGATTAATTGGAGCGAAGCTCTCCGATGGGACAAAGGAGGTATTGATATCCACAAAATTTGGGCTCGCAATCAGATTTAAGGAGAGCGAATTGAGACCAATGGGGAGAATGGCTCAGGGTGTTAGAGGGATTGACCTAAATGAGAATGATGAGGTGGTTGGACTTGAGGTATGTTCCAGCAAATCTTATATTCTTACAATCAATGAGAATGGTTTTGGCAAACGGACACAGCTTGAGGAGTATAGACTTGTGCACAGAGGGGGGAAGGGCGTTATAACTTCCAGAATAGGAGATAAGGCTGGCAATGTGGTGGCTACTATTGAGGTAGGTGATAAGGATGAGGTGATGATAATTACCGAAAATGGCATACTTATCAGGACCTCTGCCGAAGAGATTCGTTGTAGCGGGAGAAATACTATAGGAGTAAAGTTAATCGCCCTTGAGGCGGGAGATAAGGTGGCGGGTGTGACAAGGATTTCAGAGGAACAGATAAATGGCTCTGAGGATTCATCTGAGGGATGGAGCCCTGATTCCAGCAATTAATTATTTTAGGAGGTAAAGTTATGAAGAGAGTGTTTACATTTGTATTTTTAATATTTTTAACATTTGTGGCATCTGGTTGCAAGAAAGAAGGGGTGGGCAGTTCACAGGTAAAGGCGAGGGAGAAGATTACTGCCAGAATTATTACCTCAATGGGAGATATCAACTGTGAACTCTTTCCCGATAAGGCGCCTAAGACAGTTGCCAATTTTATTGGACTTGCAGAGGGTACAAAGGAATGGTTGGTGCCCGGGACAAACCAGTGGGTAAAAAAGCCGTTATACTCAGGGACTATCTTTCATCGCGTAATTCCCAATTTTATGATTCAGGGGGGAGACCCTCTCGGCAATGGCACCGGTGGTCCCGGTTATGAGTTTGAAGATGAGTTTTCAGAAGATCTAAAATTTGATGTAGCTGGAAGGCTTGCAATGGCAAACGCGGGTCCCAATACAAACGGCTGTCAATTCTTCATTACAGAGAGGCCAACCCCTCATCTGAACAATAGACACACCATCTTCGGGCAATGTAAAGAAATAGATATAGTCAAGGCAATAGCGAGGGTTGAAAGAGACCCTTCAAACGATAGACCTAAGTCAGATGTGGTTATAAAAGAGATCAAGATAATAAGAGAAAGGCAGTAATTTTTAGAGGGGATTTATTTGCAAAATCCATTCCTGTTTACGGTAATCGTTGGTCTATGCTTCTTTCTCTCCGGAAGTGCGGGGTTAATACTTGAGATAGTCTGGACAAAGTATCTGAATCTGATATTTGGTTCTACAACTCTCTCAATAAGCACCACCGTTGCCGCATTTATGGGAGGGCTTGCGACTGGATCTTACTTTGCAGATAGATTCTTAAAGAGATTGAAAAATCCTATTAGAAGTTATGGGATTTTTGAGATTCTAATTGGGATTTATGCCTTGATTATACCGTCTATATTAAAATGGTTTATCTCCTATCAGGGGGAGATTCTGCCGCACTTTTATGAGAATGCATTTGTATATTCTATAGTGAGATTTCTCTTCTGTTTTGTTGTACTTATAATCCCCACTACCGCAATGGGAGCGACTCTGCCCATTTTATCCAGCTTCTATATAGAAAATATCGGTGAAGGTGGGAAGAAGATGGGGTTCCTCTATGCAATAAATACCGCTGGTGCCACAATCGGGACATTTATAGCCGGCTTCTTCCTTTTGAAGAGTCTCGGTGTTCAGAATACAAATAATCTGGCTGCATCAATTGATATAATTGTAGGGGTCTCAATCTTATTGCTCTTTAGCAGGATAAAGGATTCAAGGACAATTTCATCGGAAGAGAGAGAAGAGTCCACAAATGATATAGAATGGATATTGATATCTGTTAGCTTTATTGCTGGCATAGTATCTATGTGCTATCAGATGCTCTGGACAAGGTCTCTTTCTATGGTAATCGGATCATCTACTTATGCCTTTACTATAATTCTCACTACATTTTTACTGGGAATTGCAATAGGTTCATTCTTCTTTTCAAGGATACTTTCAAGACGAGATGATGCTGTCTCAGATTTGATTCTGATTTTTATATTTATTGGATTTACATCCCTAATTACATCAATATATATAGACCGTCTACCTTTTTTAGTTCAGAAAATAATGTTGATAGAAGATTTTACTCCAGTTCATATATTCTGGGGATATTTCTTTGTCACCGCTCTGGTAGTAATATTCCCTGCAATAGGAATGGGTATGTATCTCCCACTACTGGTTCATATCACCCTGCGCGATATAAAGAAGGTAACCCGTGATATAGGTAGGATTTATAGTGCAAATACAGTAGGAAATATTATCGGCTCCTTTATTGGTGGATTTGTTGTAATACCGTTTATCGGTATTCAGACAGGGCTTAAAATATCTATAATAATAAGTCTCTCAATCGGCATCTTATTAATCTATTACTTTAGAAGATATTATCTTCCAAAGGATATAAGACATATATTCTTTGCCTCTCTTGTAATTTTAGTTACAATATTTTCTCCCAAATGGGATATTGCAAAGTGGAGCTCCGGTATGTTCAGGGCATATCTTGCACGCGGTCCCTATAATAGAGGAGAATATGTCCCACCAAAGGTTATATTTCATAAAGATGGCATTGTCACCACTGTCACAGTAGAGTATCGTGAAGGTGGGATGTACAGCCTCAAGGTAAACGGGAAAGTAGATGCCTCAAATGGCTCAGATATGAGCACTCAGATGCTTTCTGGATTGATTCCTTTGCTCTTAAATCCAGACGCTGAGAGTGTGGCTATTATTGGTTTTGGGAGTGGTACAACCTCCGGGACTGTGGCAAGAACTACCGTTAAAGAGGTCACAAGTATTGAACTGGAAGAGGCGGTTATTGAGGCATCCAGACATTTTACCTCTTTTAATCTTGAACCATTAAAATCCCCCAGGCATAGACTCAGGATTGATGATGGCAGGAACTTTATTATGTCAACAGATAGAAAATTTGATATTATAATCTCAGAACCTTCAAATCCCTGGATGAGCGGGGCGAGTTCTCTCTTTACTTATGATTTCTGGAGCAGGGCGGCTCAGAGATTAAATAAAGGAGGAATATTCTGTCAATGGTTGCAGATGTATGAACTTTCACTCAATAATATCAAGATTCTAATGAATACCTTCCATAAGGTCTTCCCTTATGTACTCCTCTTTCAGTCCTATCAAAATTCTAATGATACTCTCTTAATCGGTTCATTTGAACCGTTGAAATTCAGTTATAGAAGATCCATTCAGTTGATAGAATTGCCCACTATAAAACCAGAACTTGAGAAGATAAATGTGCAAAACCCTTTTGATGTGTTTATACTGATTTACTATACGCAGGATGAGATAGAGGAGTTTGCCAGAACTGATATCATAAATACCGATGACAATTCAATTATAGAATTTGCCGCACCTATTGACCTTTTGATGTATGCAGTTCAGAAAGAGGATGAACCTCCGCCAGCGCTATTAAAAGAGAAGGTTGTAGATAAGGTGCTGGAGATGATGGTAGATATCAATGAGTATGATAGAGAATCGTTGATGAAGACGATGGCAGAGGCGGCACTTAAGAGAGGAAAGCTCAAATCAGCAGAGAGGTCTGCATCGGAGATTAAAGATAAAGAGAAGAGAAGGCTTTTTGATAAGATTAATGAATATATGGGTGGTGCAGAATATTCATTCCCATTTAAGATTATAGGCCCAAATGTACTTCAAGATAAATGGGGGTATTTTGTACAGCTCTTAAAACAGGAGAATATAGCCTCTGCATTGAATCTGATGAATAGCAAGAAATTGATACCTGTTGAGAGGAGGATCGGGAGTATTCTCGTTGAGATATATATACCGCCTACCTCAACAATTGAAGAGGAATTGCTTATGGGTTATCTATATTTTTATGAAAGTTCATATTATCATGCAATCTATCTGTGGGAGAAGGCTATATCGTCTGGTGCAGATAAAAAGTATCCGTGGATATACTACTATCTCGGGAGGGCTTATTATAATTTGGATGAATGTGCTGAATCTTACAGGGCATTTGAAAAATTTGTTGAGTGGGATAAAGAGAATTTTCTTGAAAACGAAGTAGGAAATTAAATTTTTAAAAGAGAATTCTATGGAACGGCAGAGATTATTTTAATAGTGCCGCTAACTCTGATATTTATCTTTTCAAATATGTACCGTGAATTGAAGTCCATAGTCCACAATCCATACTCCACAGTCCGTAGAATATAATCAATTTTTAAGAGGGTTTATAATGATTTGTACCATTTTGATTTTTGTCTCATCTTAATCATATATTTTGTGAAAACTATGATTAATTATTTATTATGAGACAAAACAATTGCCGAGTTTTCTAATTGGGGTTTATCATACAGGGATATGTGTGAACAGGTAGAAAAGGATTTATCAGAAGGAATAATATCTATCTCTGATGCATCAAGGGTATTTTCCTGCAAAACCCTTCTCGCAGGTAAAAAAGAGTAAAGAATAAGAATTTAGATTCTTTAATCGTAACTTCTGCGTAAAATGTGCAGAAGATTTTTCAAGGATTTTGGTTTCGGCTATGCCGAATTAGGAGTGAGACAATTCAGATTCCTGAATACCTATTATATCCTGTAGTCCTCTTTATCAACAAAGTACTGGGCAATGGAGCGTTTAAGTGCAATTAGATTTGCCTCCGGTCTTCTGTAAAGCATATCCAGAATCTTCATATCTTTTGTAACTTCTTCATCAGTTCCGATAGATGCGGCAAGCAATCTCAATTCTGCAAAACTCTTTTCAAAATTTTCATAAACAAATGCATTTGCCATATCTACCTGTATCTTTGCCCTCTCAAGACCGAACATCTCAACTGAATTGAGTGCCCTGCCACATACAGAATCCATAGCACAGATGGCGATGGTTATATCTGCAAGCGACCTTATATATTCCTGTTCTTTTGGAAGGTTCTCACCATACTTCTGCACCAATCTGTTAAATAGATACAGGTATGAACGTTTTAAAAGTTCAGTGAGCTTTGCTGAGGTGGAGATTGGTGAATCTTTAATATCTTTTGTTATCAGTTCGGGATTCTTGAGTTCCTCTACCATTCGCTTTGTTATCTCCGAGATATTAATTTTACCGGCTGCAATTCTCCTCATAATTGTAGAGATTATGACCAATCTATTTATCTCATTTGTGCCTTCAAAGAGTCTGTTGATTCTGGAGTCTCTATATGCCCTCTCTACTGAATATTCTTTTGTATATCCATATCCCCCGTGAATCTGAACTCCTTCATCCACCACAAAATCAAGAATCTCTGAGCCGAAGACCTTCATTATAGAATCCTCAATGGCAAACTCCTCAATCCCCTCAATGGTCTTCTGCTGTGCATCGGGGGCTAATTGGTCTATTGTGTGCAAAATCTTATCCATTAATCCTGCAACTCTATATGAGACGGTCTCACCGGCATAAATCTGTATCGCCATATTGGCAAACTTCTCTCTAATCATTCCAAAAGATTCAATCGGTCTTCCAAACTGCTTTCTATCTTTTGCATATTTGATAGAGGTCTTCAATACATCTTTTGCAGCGCCGATACAGATGACGCCGAGCTTAAATCTCCCTACATTTAAGATATTGAAAGCAATCTTATGTCCTTTACCAATCTCTCCAAGCACATTCTCAACAGGTACCTTGCAATCTTCAAGTATAAGTGGGCAGGTAGAGGAACCCCTTATTCCCATCTTATTCTCCTCTTTCCCTACAGAGAAGCCTGGGGTGCCTTTTTCAATTATGAATCCAGTGAATTTATCTCCATCAATCTTTGCAAAGACGGTAAATACATCAGCAAAGCCAGCATTTGTAATAAACTGTTTCCCTCCATTGAGGATATAATATTTTCCATCAGGTGAGAGGACCGCCTTTGTCCTTGCGGCAAGTGCATCTGAGCCAGAACCAGTCTCTGTGAGAGCATATGCCCCTATCAGTTCACCCGTTGCAAGTTTAGGGATATATTTCTCTTTCTGCTTTTCATTGCCGAAAAATAAGATAGGTAGTGTTCCAATTCCAGTATGAGCCATCAATGCCACCATAAAAGAGCCAGACATACCGATAGCCTCCATCAGTGCCATTGATGATGCCTTTGAAAGTCCGGCACCGCCGTATCTCTCCGGGATGTCTCCCATCAGTAGCCCAAGTTCACCAGCCTTTTTTAAAAGTTTTACAAGTAAATCATAATCATGATGTTCGTCTATCTTATCCAGATTTGGCATTACTTCATTTACTACAAAATCAAGGGCTGTGTTTCTAAACTGTATTGTATCCTCATCAAAGTCCTCTGGAGTAAAGAATCTCTTCTCGGTTACTCTGTCAAAGATAAATCCAGCCCCTGTCTGTGGCGATAATTTTTCATAAATATTGCTCATCATTCCTCCTTTGAAAAGATAAAATCAAGGGTTTTATTAACATTGTTCGATTTTACTTGCAAGCATTTTATGACACAATGCGTAAAAAATTATTATTATACATATCCTCTTATTTTGGTTGACCAATTGATTTTTATTTGATTTTATTTACTCACTTTCAGGAGGTTTCTTTATGAAATTTGCAGATAGGATTTCAAGGCTTGGGACAGAGACTGCTTTTGATGTACTTGCCAGAGTAAATGAACTCAAGGCACAGGGGAAGGATATTATCTCATTCTCAATAGGCGAACCGGATTTCAATACCCCTGAAAATATAAAGAAGGCTGGCAAAGATGCTATTGATAGGAACGAAACGCATTATAAACCAGCCAATGGTATTTTGGAGTTAAGAGAAGTTATTGCACAGAAATCATTTGAATTAAGAGGTGTAAAGGTTGACCCTTCTGAGGTTGTTGTAACTCCGGGTGCAAAGCCAATTCTCTTCCATACTATGCATGCCCTTGTAAATGAAGGTGATGAGGTAATATATGTAAATCCGGGATTCCCCATCTACGAATCGGTAATAAATTTTTTAAATGGGAAGCCAGTTCCACTTCCACTTGTAGAAGAGAAGGAGTTTTCATTTGATATTGATACCTTAAAGAGTCTTATTACAGAGAAGACTAAACTCCTGATTATAAACTCTCCACACAATCCAACCGGCGGCGCACTTTCAAGGTCAGACCTTGAAGCCATTGCCGAACTGGCTACAAAACACGATTTCTATGTTATGTCAGATGAGGTCTATCATAGATTCTCCTTTGATATGAAGTTTGAGAGCATCTCCTCAATTCCCGGGATGAAGGAGAGGACTATAATTGTAGATGGCTGTTCAAAGACCTATGCAATGACGGGTTGGAGAATAGGCTGGGGGATTATGCCAGCAGAACTTGCAAAGGTAGTTACCCGTATGATTATCAATTCAGATTCCTGCACTGCGGCATTCACGCAATATGCAGCGATAGAGGCATTACGAGGAGAACAATCAGAGTCATACAGAATGGCAGAGGAGTTCAAGGCGAGAAGGGACCTGATAGTAGACCTTTTAAATAATATTAAGGGGATTAGATGTCTTAAGGCAAAAGGTGCATTTTATGTATTTCCCAATGTCACAGAGGCGTGCAAAAATATGGGATTAAAGGATTCAAGGGAGCTTCAGGACTATTTGTTGTATAATGCCGGAGTTGCAGTGCTTTCAAGAACCTGTTTCGGCTCTAAGAATATAGGCGAGAAGGATGAATATATAAGACTTTCCTATGCCACTTCAAGGGAGCAGATCAGAGAAGGTCTCAGGAGGATGAAAGAGGCAATTGAGAATAGGAGATGAGGGGTCAGACTATGAAAGTTGCAGTAGTAGATATAGGGACAAATTCTATATTGCTTACAATTGCAGATATTGAGGGTAGAGATATAAAGAATGTAACTGAACTTTCCCGCATTACCCGGCTCGGGAAAGGTCTCTCTGATGACAACACCATTAGAGAGGAGAATATTGAGATTACACTCAGCGCCCTCAAAGAGTTTGCTGACAAGATTCACAACAAAGGGGTTGAAAAAGTAAAGTATATAGCAACAGAGGCTCTGAGAAGGGCTGTCAATAGTGATTATGTAATTAAGAAACTCTCTTCAGCCAGTCTATCAAATATCGAGATTATTGATGAGGGGAGAGAGGGATTTTATAGTTTCTACTCTGTCTCTTTTATGAACCCTTCAAAGGAGATATGTGTTATTGACATCGGAGGTGGTTCAACTGAGATTACAACCGGTGTGGATTCAAATGTTAGATTTACAAAGAGCCTGAAGTTTGGCGCTGTTGACCTGTATGAGAGATTCTTTAAGAATGGCGATATATATTCAAGAGGCGATATTCTCAGGGCTACCGGCTATGTCAATCAGGTGCTTGAGAAGGAGATACCTCAAGATGTAGCCGCCGGTTTTGTAGGTGTTTATGTATCTGGAGGGACAATTACAAATATTGCAGCCATTCTGGAAGGTATGAAAGATTATAATCCCGATTTGATAGAAGGGAAGGGCGTTCATATAAATGAAATTACCGGACTCTTTGAGACCATATCCCAGATGAGAAAGGAGGAGAGAAGCAAAATTGTTGGTATTGAGGCTGAGAGGTCTGATATTCTTCCAGCCGGAATATTGATATTAAAATCAATAATGACTTATCTGGGCAAGGAGTCCATTAGAGTTACTACTAAAGGGGTGAGATGGGGGATAATTTTCAAGATGGATGAGGAAGGCTAATAAGATGCAGAAGATCTCAATTATAAGATTGTCTCACAAGATGTTTGATTCCACAGATAATATTAAACGGAGTGTGGAGATAATCAAGAGGCACTTTGACTCCCAAGAACGCCTTATTATTATTGTGCCATATATTCGTAAATTTTATGATAGCCTGAATGAGACAATCTCCAACTTTTATACTATAAATCTGGAATCCGAGAGAAATCAGCTCTATAGACCCACAGAGAATATCTCTTCCAGAATTTTAAAATTTGCACTCCTCTCTAAGGGGATTTATACCCTTGAATTTGATCAAAATTTGATTCAGATTCCTAAGCGGAAGCTTTTTTCAGAGCCGACAATTCCGGACTTTTATAGAGAGTTTATTGAGAAGAATCTTGACAGGGGAACTGTTCTGCTCGTAAGCGGGCTTTCTGTAATAGATGAAAAAGGACAGATAGATAGAATTCTGGGTGGAACCGATAGAGTTACTCCAATATTATTTGCCAGACTTCTGGGACAGAATAAGGTAATCTATTATAGAGAGGACCTGCTATTCTTTACATCAAATAGGGAGTTTGTAAGAAAGGCAAGACTTATTAAAGATCTGGATTACGATGAAGCGGCTAATATACTTTCAAATAATGATTCAAGCTTTGATATTGATGACCTGATGCTTGCAAAGGAGTGGAATATAGAGATTGAATTCAGAAACTTTTATGAACCAGAAAAATACACCTTAATTTCAGGAGGAAAGATGAAGAAGAACATTGTAAAATCTATAATTGGTGACCCGAATAAGGCAAAGGTATCAATACATCAGGTTCAGGACAGGCCGGGCGTTGCTGCACGAATATTCTCTCCACTGGTTGAAAATGGAATTCAGATTTTTGATATAAGCAATATTGTAACCATAGATGGCTTATCTGACATCTCATTCACAGTCTTACGAGATGATGCAAAGCGTGCTTATATAATCACGGAGAAATTTGCTAAGGAGTGCGGTGCCTCTTCTGTTGAATATGATGACAATATAGCCGTGATCTCAGTAATTGGTTCAGGGCTTTATAAAAATCCAGACATAGCCTTCAAAATATTCTCTGTGCTTGCAAAGAATAGAATCAATATCAATTATATAAATGCAAATGATATAAAGATCTCTGTGGCTATAAATAGAGACTATCTTGAACTGGCTTTGAGGCTCCTGCACGAAACATTTGAAATGGATAAGGATGAATAAATCATTTCTACTCTTTGTTTTTATCCTGCTGGGAGTGGCGATTGGTGGGTGGATTCAGAACGATAGTGGTCTGAAATATTACTCAGAAGACATATTATGCAGATATAAGACTCCTATCAGTTGCGGTATTAATAAAACTCTTCTTTGTAATGGGGAGAGTAAGGACGATAGAACTTTTCAAATCATAAATGGGTGTGGATGTAATCCAGATTCTTTTAGTATATTGTATGGGAGCAAACTCTATCTTGACGGTAGATGTAATGCTATGGAATTCAGGATGAGTGGATATGAGATGCTCCTTTTAGGAATGAGGATTGATATTAATAATGCATCTAAATCAGATCTAATTAGTATAGATGGAATAGGTGAATCTATAGCAGAGCGGATAATAGAGTACAGGAGTGAGGTAGGCAGAATAGAACATATTGAACAGTTAAAAGAGATAAAAGGAATCGGTAAGAAGATGGTTCAGAGATTTGAACGGTATTTATGTGTAAACTGTCTTCCTTGAATTAAAGCCAATGCCTGTCGCCGGTGCGATGTAGTCGTCCTGTCAGTAATGTTTCTTAATTGGATATTCTCCTGATTGCTGTCCATCTGGATTTACAACTTTGAAATTATATTCTTTACCTGTCACAACATCTACTTTAATCTGTATTCTGGTCTCTGTCCTGGTTTGATATTGAAAGTTATTGTACTCTGTTATCTCCTTCCACGAGCCATCATAATTAATCATCACTTTTGATTCATTGGCTACAAAGAAGCATCCAGTTATATTCCAGTCTACGGTGCTAGGTACCTTCCAGTCCTTTGGGTTATAATCAATTACCCTCGGTGCGGTAATTACACAGGCACCATCAGTACAATTATTATCGTGGCAGCAGTTCATAATCGGTTGAAATTCCATTCCGGAGGCAGAACAGATATACACATCGTTATCAACACACTTCTTCTCAACATCCGGTGTGCATATCATACATTCTCCAGCAGAGCACCCTATCTCACAATCTGTGGACAACCACTCAGTTCCAATTGGGTTACAGGTAATTGCGGTTTTATCTCTGCAATACTTATCACCGGGGAGACATATTACACACCGGTCACTATAACATCTGTAACCACATTCTTGAGGAGAGAATATCCCATCATCGTTGCATATATTGAGATGAGTCTCATCGGCACAATGTTTTTCATTTGGAAGGCATTCCATACAATGGTCTTTTATACACCCAATATCACAACTCTTTTCAAATACAAATTCATTATTTTCATTACACTTATAGAGGTCATTATCTTTACAGGTAGATGTCCCGCTCTCACATATCCCTCCATCAACAACAAAATCCTCTGCTCCATAATCTCCGGTCTCTTCATTATCTTTTTTATCAGCGATATCTTTTATCTCATCAAAGTCACTTATATTATCATTTGTGTCATATATATCTTCTACTACAACCTCATCATTTATTTCATCTTTAATATCATAATGCTTTGTATCAAGGGGCTTAATATCAAGACTTACTACATCGTAGAGATGCACATCCACTCCTTTCTCTAATTTTATACACTTTCCTGTATTTAAATCACAGATGTAACCTTCAATACATTCATTTTTTGAATTGCAGTATCTATCTTCAAGGATGGAGTAGTCTACAGAGCAGGCTGCAAAAATGAATGATAATGTTAATGTGCTATAAAGCCTTCCTCTCATCATGCTAATATGATAATACCAATTTATTTTTTAGTCAAATATAGAGTATGCTATGAATATGGTATCTCAACGGGCAGGATTATGAGAGGCTTTCGCAACTTTTTTGGAGGTAGTCATATGTTCAATACTCAGACTATACCTGATGCAGAAAGACTAACATTGAAGGTTAATTGGCTAAATTTTAATGGATTAAAATTAAAAATGGGTTAATCTGATCTTAAAATGTAAATTTATCGGTCCAGAATCAGGATTTTTGAAGTAGTTAGATTCTCAGTCAAAATTATCCAGTTCAGCAGTATTTTTATGTTGTAAAAATTTAAAATTAAAATTATATCAAATTTGATGGAGGTTTTTATGAAGAAATTATTGATTCTTTCAATGTTGTCAATTGTCATTCTATTCTCCTGTTCAGATTCAGAGGAGTCATCAAAGGATGCTGCTGATATGGACGCAATAACTGATGTCATTTCAGATATATCGGGGAATGACACTGGAAATATTCTTACTGGAGAAGGGGTATTCAAAGAGGGCTGTCCGGTTGCCGGGAAGTCTTTAGCGAGGGAGATAAAAGATGCAGACGCAAAGATGAAGGGGCTTACCTTCACAGCCATAGGAGGTAAGGGTGATTATCTACTTATGAATGAAAAGGCGGCATATATAATATCCCGACCTGGAAATCAGAATGCATATTATTTATATGGTGGTATTTTAATAGATGCCATCGCGGTAAAGGACTGCAAGCAGGTGGCAGAGGAGGATTTTGAGGAGTATGGTATTGTGGTGGGGAAGCTAAATACAGCAGATTTCTCATCCTCAATTCTGAGGATGTTTAGAGGTGATAAGATTGAGATAGTAAATGACGGATCAGATGGTAAGGCTGCAATAGTGAGAGTTACTGGCGTAGATGATACATTCTGGCTTGTAGAAGATGAACTCATAAAGATGGCTCTTTCGTACGGTAAGGAGAAGAAGATGAGTGAGCCACTCGGCATTGAGATTGTAGTAGATTATATCCTCCCGCCAGATTCATCGGTTTTAAATATCAGGCTTACATTTAAGAATAAGACGGATACAAAGAAGAGTTTTATCTCTGGATTTCTAGTAATTTTTGGGGATTCCACCCCTGTTAGATACTTCTCAGGCTCTGTGCTTGAAGTAGGCGGATTCAGTATAGATCAGGGTATCCCGTGGATATATGCAAGTGACAATAGGAAGTCTTATGCGATTGGATGGAAGAATGCCAATATGTCAACCATTGATGTAATTGGTGTCTCGGGTGTTGTGGATTCCAATCAACTCGTCTCCCCTATAGAACTCAACCCTGCAGGCTCAACCGGTGATTCTAAGAGTATTGTTACATTTTTTGCAGTAGGCGAGGGGGGTTCTAATTCAGCCACAAATGAACTTTTAAGATTTAATCCCACACCCATTCCAGATGTTAGTTATGACCTGTTTGATATCTCCGGTAAAGTGATTGACTCTGCTACAAATCTGGGGATGCCAGATATAAAGGTAGAGTTTATGGTAAAGAGCCCCAGGAGGACATTTATGCCGGTTGATAATCTCTTTACAGATGATAAAGGCGAATTCTCGGGTAAAGTGCCAATATTCAGCGATTCCAACTATCAATATCAGGTAAGAGTGCTGCTTGATGGCTATCCCGAGATTACCCCAATTGATGTTACAAAAGAGAGCCTAAAAGATATTGAAATAAAAGTCCCATTAACAGGGGAACTCAAGTTTGATATAAAGGACGAGTCCAATAGGAATATATCGGCAAAGCTCTCATTTTATGATAGTTCAAATAATCTGGTAAGGACTGTCTATACGGCGTCCGGGAAAGAGACGATAAAGGTAGCGCCCGGTGATTATAGATTGGTCATTACAAAGGGATATGAATATCAGTTTGTAGAGAAGAATATTACTATTGAGGCGGGTAAAACCACAGAGACAGATGAAGTAATTCAAAGGGTGGTTAACACTACAGGTTATCTCTCAACTGATACACATGTGCACGCATCTCCGAGTCCGGACAATACCATTTCAATAAAAGACAGAATAATTACAGTGTCTGCGGAAGGTCTGGATATCTCAATAACCACAGATCACGAGTTCTTAAATAGCTGGCAGAGGGGTATTGATGAGGCCGGGCTCAACGATTTTCTAATAAATTATCCGGGCGAGGAGGTTACGGCGGAGCTCCCAGAGCATCACAATATGTATCTCGTAGAGCCAGACTATTCAATAAATGCGAGAGGTGGATATGTAAGATGGTATGGAATGGATATAGCAGAACTGCATAAGGCGATGAGGAATAGAGGTGCCCCCATAATTCAAATAAATCATCCCTATGAATATATGAAGAATATCGCATTTGACAACGAAAAATGCCAGCCAGCATTGAGTGACCCGACAAAGCTCGGATTCAAATCGGATGCAAAACTCTGGGACTGGGATTTTGATGTATGGGAGATGATGAACGGCGCACAGAATCCATTTAATTCTGAAAATGGTGGAAAAGGGACATTTGACAATTTTATGAGTTTTATCAATCACGGATATCTGAAGACTGCGGTAGGTGCCTCAGATGCACACAACTGGGAGCTGCCCGGGACACCGAGGATATTCTTCGTCTCAGATACAGATGACCCAATAAAGTCAACAAAAGAGAAATTTATAGATTCGCTTAAAAAGGGGAAGGTGGTAATCAGCACAGGTGCATTCGCAGAGATTCTTGTAAATAATTCTGCCACTGTTGGGGATATAGTAACTGATACAGATAAAGAGGTGGATTTGAGGATAAAGATTCAGGCTCTACCAGAGATAGATGTAACCCATTTTGTGGTCTTTGTAAACTGTGATAGTGTTAAGAACATTAAGACAACAAATCCATCCTCACTTATTAAGTATGATGATACAATTAAGGTGGCGGTTGAGAAGGATTCAAGTATTGTGGTGGCTGGATTTGGGAAGCAGAGATTACCATCTGGATTTGCACAGTTCAATCCGACAAATGTGCCGAGATTCTTCATTAATCCAGTATATATAGATGTAGATGGAAATGGAAAATTTGACCCACCCGGAGATAAGAAATGCACATATTCACTCAGTGAAGAATAAAGGAGATATCAGTATGTCATTCAGAGATTTTTTGGGTATTATCAGGGCACCATTTTTGATGCTCGCAGTAGTATGTGTGTTGCTTGGTTTCAGTACCGCATATCACAGCGGGGCAAATCTAACTATTTTTAATGTTATATTGGTCTTTTTGGGAGGAATCTTCGCTCACATAGCAGTTAATTCCTTGAATGAATATTTTGATTTTAAGACGGGTCTGGATTTTTTGACCATTAAAACTCCTTTCTCTGGTGGAAGCGGAACACTTGTAAGTAAGCCACATCTATCAAAATATGCACTCTTGATTGGTGTTTTCTCAATAATAATTGTTATTTCAATAGGGCTGTTTTTTGTATACTTAAGAGGCACTACAATGTTATTAATTGGACTTCTCGGAACCTTGGTCATTATTATTTATCCTGTGGTTGGTGTCAGGAATTCTTTTATTGCACTTATATCACCCGGACTCGGATTTGGTACAGCAATGGTGTTGGGGACTCATTATGCGCTCTCTGGAAATATCTCCATATCAGCCATCATTGCATCATTTATTCCGTTCTTCCTTGTGAATAATCTTCTACTCTTAAATCAACTACCAGATGTAGAGGCTGATAAAGAGTGTGGGAGAAGCAATGTGGTAATCAGGTTTGGCAGGAAGAAGGCAGTTATTATTTTTAGCATCTTCAACCTATTTGCATATATTACTATCGTTTTTGGAATGCTATCGGGATATTTCAATACTCTCTCCATTGTTGGACTATTGACCGCCTTTCTTGCATTTAATTCGTCCATTCAGGCAATGAGATTTCATTCAGAAATTGAGAAGCTAATTCCAGCCCTTGCGATGAATGTCCTTACAAATCTAATTACTCCGCTATTGGTTGCAATATCATTTATGATAAAAATCTAAAAAAATTCTACTATATTATTAGATTCTTTAACCGTGGCTTCTACGCAAAATGTGCAGAAGATTTTGCAAGTATTTTGGTTTCGGCTATGCAGAATCTGGATAAAATAACAGTGGAATTTACGATACATTCGCTTGAAAATTAAATAGATTCGTTATATAAGTCAGCCAGTGAATCATATATTTATTTTATTTAATGCGAAAAGTAAGAATTAAAATTTATAATGGAGGTCTGAGATGGTAAATCTGGTGATTTTGATTATAGGTTTAATTCTTGGTGCAGTTGTGGTCTTTATTATTAATTGGTTATACAGAAGAGAGGCGAAGGTATTAGCACAGGAACTGATACAGCAGACGGAGTTTCAGAAGATTCAGGATCTGGAGGTCATTTTTGGTAGAATCAAAGAGTCCTTTGGAACAATTTCATTTGACTCTCTAACCAGAACCCGCGAGGAATTTTATAAATATGCCAATGAGACCTTTTCAAAATATCTGGAGATGGGTGAGAAAGAACTTGAGGGGAAAAAGAGACTGATTGACCAGACATTGGATGAGATGAAAAAGGAATTGCAGAGAGTTCAGGAGCTTGTAAATCAATTTGAGAGAGACAGGGAGCAGAAATTTGGAGAGATCTCCAATCAATTGAAATTTACAGCAGAACAGACGAGGAGACTACAGGAGACTACAAATCAAATAAGGTCTGTATTGTCCAATACAAAGGTCCGTGGTCAATGGGGAGAGAGGATGGCTGAAGATATATTGAGATTGGCTGGATTTGTAGAAGGTATAAATTATCAGAAACAAAAGACTCTGGATGCTACGAGTTCAAGACCGGATTATACATTCTTCCTGCCGCAGGGACTTAAAGTGAATATGGATGTTAAATTTCCACTTGATAACTATCTTCGTTATCTTGAGGTAGAAGGGGAGACCGATAAGGAGAAGTATAAGGTACAGTTTTTAAAGGATGTTAAAAACAGAATCAAAGAAGTAGTGAACAGAAATTATATTAATCCCGAGGAGAATACTGTTGATTATGTAATAGTATTTATTCCGAATGAGCAGGTCTATTCATTTATAAATGAGAATGATAGTTCAATTCTGGATGAGGCACTTAAAAATAAGGTGATACTCTGCTCTCCTGTTACTCTGTATGCAATACTTGCACTAATTAGACAGGCAGTGGATAACTTTAATCTGGAGAGAACCGCATCTCAGATACTATCATTGATGGGGACATTTTATAATCAGTGGAAACTTTTCATTCAATCAGTTGAGAAGGTAGGGAAGAAGATTGAGGAGGCACAGAAGGAGTATAATACTTTGATTTCTACTCGACGAAATCAGCTAGAACGCCCTCTAATTCAGATTGAGGAATTGAGAAAAGAGAATGGAATTGCAGAGATATTATCAACTAAAGATGAAACATCCGTATTAAAAGCCCCTGAAGACGAGAAGTAGAGAAATATGAAGAGGTATGATAATCACACCTTTCTTAGAATCTAATACAGGTTCTGTAGAGATTTTCAATGCCACTCAATACAAAGAATCGCTCAATTAAGGTAGAAATTATTTCAAAATATTAGTTTCACAACATTGGATTTTCATTCTTATTTTTATTTGACAATTGCTATTATATAAATTAAAGACCAGAATTGCTTTTATGGATAAAAGTATTGAGGAATTGAAAAGTTATATAGAAAAGATTAAGGTGCTTTTCCCTGAGGAGAGGACGGCGATAATGCCAGCCCTGAGATTTGCTCAGGAAAGGTTTGGTGCTGTAGAGGATGAGATTATAAATGTTATCGCAGAATCACTTAACATCCCGCCTGTAAAGGTTCTTTCTACTGCACGATTCTATCACTTCTTTACAGAGGAGAAGGTGAAGAGATTTAGGATTGAGGTATGTAGTTCAATCTCCTGTTCGCTGCTCGGTTCTGAACATATTTATGACTATTTAGTGAGAAAGTTGAATATTGAGGACGAGAGTAGTAATTTTTCTGTAAGGAGGATAGGGTGTCTCGGCTCCTGCGGTACTGCACCTGCAATGTTGATTAATAATGTCCTCTTTGAAAATCTGAGTTTTGAAAAGATTGACAGGATAATTGAAGGATTAAAGAGTGGTAAAGATATTGACAAAATACTGGGATGAGGCAGAGTCATATAAACTTGAGACTGCCTTAAAATATGGTGCCTATGAATCAGCAAGAAAGGCTCTCAAATTGTCTCCTGAAGAGATAATTGAGGAGGTTAAAAAGGCTAAGTTAAGGGGTCGTGGCGGGGCGGGATTCCCTGCCGGTCAAAAGTGGTCATTTGTGCCAAAAGATAATAAGCCTCACTATCTGGTTGTTAATGCTGACGAAGGTGAGCCGGGTACTTTTAAAGACAGATATATTATGGAACGTTCTCCACATATGCTTCTTGAGGGGATAATAATAGCATCTTATGCAATAAGGGCTGAAAACGCATTTATCTATATAAGGGGCGAATTTCAGAGAGCCTATGAGAGATTATCCTCTGCAATAGAGGAGGCAAAGAATAAAGGATTTTTGGGAAAGAATATATTCGGGACTGGAAGGACCTTAAATGTCTTCATTATAAGAGGTGCGGGGGCATATATATGCGGAGAGGAGACCGCCCTTATTGAATCAATAGAAGGCAAGAGTGGGAGACCCAGATTGAGACCGCCTTTCCCTGCAGTCTCTGGACTTTATTCAAATCCAACTGTTGTGAATAATGTTGAGACCATATCGCTTGTGCCAGCAATATTTGAATTTGGCGCAGAGAGATTTCTCTCACTCGGAACTGCTACAGACGGTGGGACAAAACTATACTGTATAAGTGGGCATATAAAGAGACCGGGCCTTTATGAACTATCTATGGGGACAAATTTAAAAGATATAATTTTTAATTACGCCGGTGGAATAGTCGGAGATAGGGCGCTCAAAGCAGTTTTGCCCGGCGGCTCATCTACTCCAGTTATTAGAGGTGATGAATGCGATGTAAGTATGGATTTTGACTGTGTGAAGAATGTCGGTTCTATGCTCGGCTCGGGTGCAATTGTTGTTATGGACGAAAGAACCTGTATGGTAAGGGCTTTGTTGAGCCTTCTTGAATTTTATGCCGATGAATCCTGTGGCCAGTGCACGCCCTGTCGTGAAGGTGTACCGTGGATATATAAGATAACAAAAAGGATTGAGGAGGGTAGGGCAGATTATAGCGATATAGATTTGCTTCTTGATGTTTCTAATAATATTTTAGGGAATACAATCTGTCCATTAGGAGATGCCGCCGCAATGCCGACCATATCTATTGTAAAGAAATTTAGAGAAGAGTTTGAAGAGCATATAAGGAAGAAAGGTTGTTATTTTGACAATCTACCGCTTGCACCTGTGCTTGAAGGAAGGTCACTTGTATGAGTAGCATGATCCTCTTTTATGTCTCGGCCGCTTTAGCGATTGTAGGCGGCTTTATTATGCTCTTTACATGGAATACCATCCATAGTGCGATGGGTTTACTCCTTACCTTTCTTGCGACTGCTGGAATCTATCTCTCACTCTCTTCCCCATTTCTGGCAGTAGCACAGATATTTTTATATTCCGGGGCCGTCGCTGTCCTGATTGTATTTGCTATTATGCTAATTGACGAGAATAAGAAATACGAACTACCTGTTCAGGGATTATTTTTAAAATCGCTCGCCGCTTTATCTGTAATATATACATCATATCTTCTAATAAGAATCTTTGGTTTTTCAAAGGTTTCACATCTCTTCCTCTCGGATACTCACTCACTTGGGAGGGTTATGGTAAATGATTATGTGTTGCACATTGAGGCTTTATCAATTGTTTTACTCATAAGTATAATGGCTGCAATACTTATCGCAAAGAGGAGAGTATAATGCTCTATCAATATATAGTCCTGTCAATCATCCTCTTTTCAATCGGATTGATAGCGGTCATTATGAGGAGGAATCTGATTGTCATATTAATGGGTATAGAATTTATGCTCAATGCATCTGGCATAATATTTGTCTCATATTCAAGATTTTATAACAACTATTCAGGAGAATTTATCGCCCTTGTCATTATGTTACTTGCGGCCTGTGAGATGGCTATAGGGCTCTCAATATTGGTGGCTATGTTCAGAATTTATGGCTCTATAAAGAGTAATGATATAAGGGAGCTCAAGAACTGATGGAGATGAACTATTCAAATTATGTAATTATTGCAATATTGCTCCCATTTATAGGTACAGTTATTAATGGAGTATTTATCAGATATATCCCCAAAAGTTTATCCGGAATAGTTGCCTCCCTTTCAATTTTATCTTCTTTTGTAATCTTTGGTCTAATATATATCTTTTGGGGGAAGTCACTTAGGAACCCTCAGATAATACAGATTATAAGCTGGCTCAATCTTGGGGATTTTCAGGCAGATATTAACCTACTTCTGGATAGGCTCTCTCTGATAATGGCCCTTATGGTTACAGGGGTCTCATCTCTTATTCATATCTACTCTATCGGTTATATGGAGAATGATAGGGGTATAAATAGATACTTTTCATACCTGAATCTCTTCGTAGGCTTTATGTTGATTCTCGTCCTATCTGAAAATATTGTACTTATGTTCGTTGGATGGGAGGGAGTAGGTCTCTGTTCTTATCTGTTGATAGGTTTCTGGTATTCAGAAGAGGAGAAGGCAAATGCTGGCAGGAAGGCTTTTATAGTCAACCGAATCGGAGATCTGGCATTTATTATAGGTATATTTTTGATTCTTGGACACTTCGGTTCAGCCTCATTTTCAGTTATAAATGAGAGGGCATATCTTACACCAGAAAATCTTGCATTTGTGATTACATTGCTTCTATTTATTGGTGCAACAGGTAAATCTGCACAGATCCCACTATATGTCTGGCTACCGGATGCTATGGCCGGTCCGACACCGGTCTCAGCCCTCATTCATGCAGCGACAATGGTGACGGCTGGGGTATATATGATTTGCAGGCTTGGTAATCTCTTTATTATGTCCGAGATGACGATGGCAATTATAATGCTTGTCGGCTCCTTTACAGCCCTATTCTCAGCAACCATTGCAATATGCCAGAATGATATCAAAAAAATACTTGCATATTCAACAATAAGCCAGCTCGGTTTTATGTTTACGGCTGCTGGTGCATTTGCCTTCAGTGCCGCTATGTTTCATCTAATTACACATGCATTCTTCAAGGCGGCACTATTCTTGCTCGCAGGCTCTGTAATACACTCCCTCTCTCAGGAGCAGGATATCAATAAGATGGGAGGGCTCGACAAAAAATTGCCTCATACCTCATTGATGTTCTGGCTCGCAGCCTTAACTATTGCCGGGATTCCTCCATTCTCAGCCTTCTTCTCAAAGGATGAGATTCTATTTAAGGTATTTATTGCTGAAAATTCGGCGCTTCCATTCGTGCCAAAGTTCTCCTACTTCCTGCTGCTCTTTACCTCTTTTCTAACTGCCCTTTATATCTCAAGACTCTATTTCAAGGTATTTACTGGCGACTATAGAGGAGATGCACACCCCCACGAATCACCGAAGGTAATGCTTATCCCGCTCTGGATATTGACTGTGTTATTTGCTGTAACAGGACCTCTCGGGATGGGAGGCGGTATAGCACATATAATGGAAATACCTCTTAAATTTTTCAATAAAAACATACACTTAACCAACAATATTGAACGATTACTTGAACCTTCAATAGCATCCTTTGGAATGAGTTCGGATAACATATCACTTGAGATTTTCTTAATTCTGATATCAGTTATTGTCGCCTTCGCTGGCTGGCTCACCGGTAGATACCTATATTTTGGTAGTGAGGCGCCGATTCTGGAGCGGATAAATCAGAGATTTTACTCAGTTCAAAATCTTCTATTCAACAAATACTATATAGATGAAGTTTATGACTACCTTTTTGTGAAACCATATTACTATTTATCAAAAGGGCTGTTTGGGCTGCTGGATAGGGTCATTATAGAGACCATCCTGATAGGATTTACTGTAAGGGTCGTCTATATAACAGGTTACATCCTCAGGCTCTTTCAGAATGGATACTTATACAGGATTATCTGTGTCGGATTAATTGGACTTGGGCTTATTCTATATTTCATAGCAGGTAGATAATGAATTACCCGGAGATATTGACATTCTTACTCTTTTCGCCGTTGGCAGGGCTATTGATATTGCTCCTTTTACCAAAAGAGGAGAAGGAGCTTATAAAGAATATTGCATTTATATGGTCCTTAATCCCGTTTGGTTTATCTATAATCTTATTGTTTTTATTTGAGACAAATAATCCCGATTTCCAGTTTGAATCAATGGTAAGATGGATACCTTCACTGAATATCTATTTTCATATCGGAGTTGATGGAATAAGTCTCTTCCTTATATTGCTCACCACTTTATCTGTCTCAATTGTACTACTGTCCTCCTACAATTACATCAAAGCAGAGGAGAAGCTCTATTATTGTATGATTCTACTGCTTGAGAGTGCTATGCTCGGGACATTTTTATCGCTTGACCTGATTCTATTCTTCCTCTTCTGGGAGGCGATGCTCATACCGATGTATTTTATAATCGCTATCTGGGGAGGAGAGAGAAGGGTATATGCAACATTTAAGTTTGTAATCTATACATCTATTGGTTCTGTATTGATGCTTCTCGGAATATTCTATATTGGTAAGATCTCTGGTAGTTTCTCAATTGCTGATATTTACGGGACAAACTTTTCTTATAAAGAACAGGTTCTTTTATTCGGGGCATTCTTCCTATCTTTTGCGATTAAAGTCCCATTGTTCCCGGTTCATACCTGGCTGCCAGATGCACATGTAGAGGCCCCAACCGGTGGTTCTGTAATACTTGCAGCCATTCTCCTCAAGATGGGTACATATGGAATGCTTAGATTTGTAATTCCACTATTCCCGGAGGCAGTCTCAACCTTTGCACCATCAGTAATGGTCCTCTCAGTGATTGGAATTGTATATGCCGCTATGGCTTCCTATGTGCAGAGGGACATTAAGAAGCTTGTTGCATATTCCTCTGTTTCCCATATGGGACTTATTGTACTCGGTATCTTTTCACTTAGCTCCATTTCTATAAGTGGGGGTATTTATCAGATGGTCTCACATGGGCTCTCAACAGGGACACTCTTTTTAATAGTAGGCATTTTGTATGAACGTAGACATACAAGGCTTATCTCAGAGTATGGCGGTATTGCATCAGTGATGCCAGCATTTTCAACATTCTTTATGATTGCAACACTTACTTCTATTGCAGTTCCATTCACCTCTGGTTTTGCTGGAGAATTTATGGTTTTATTTGGTTCTTATTCATCGCCATTTTTGAACAGAATAATAGAATATGGAAGGTTATTTGTCTATATTGCTGCATCGGGTATGTTATTTGGCGCAATCTATATGCTATTTGCATATCAGAAGATAATCTTTGGGCCAAATCTTAAAGAGGAGAACCAGAAGTTAAGTGATTTGACATTGAGAGAATATTTAGTCCTCATTCCCTATGCGGTACTTATGATATTTATGGGAATTAATACCAGATTTATTGTAGATAGAGTAATGCCATCAGTAGAGAAGTTAATACAGATCTTTAATGCAGGGCTTAAGTGATGCAAGAACTTCTTACCAACATATTATCTTTGATATTTTTATTCCTATCATCTCTGCTTTTGCTCATTATTCTCTCATTTAAGAGGAGAGAGAGTGGTTCGGGATTTATAAATACTCTATCGGTGATATCCCTGATAATCGGTTTATTCTGGGAGTCATACAGGATTTATTCCTCGGGCGGAGAATATCTCGGTCATATGATAACAGTCAATAACCTTACTTCAATCTCAACAATAATTCTTTATATAACAGGCATTTTTAGCATAATTATTACAGATTCATTCAGAGGATTCTTAACCGAAGATAGAGGGGATTCTGCAATCCTAACCCTGTTTGGATTATGTGGTATGCAACTTATGATAATATCTTCGGAATTTATATTGATGTTGATAGGACTTGAAATTGCCTCAATGTCTCTCTTTGTACTCTCGGCAAGAAATCACAGATCAAGGCTCGCTATAGAAGGTACAATAAAATACCTGATATTTAGTTCTGTATTCTTTGCAATATCGCTTTTAGGAGTTGCCCTGCTTTATGGATATATGCTCTCAGTCGGTCTAACTTCTGATATGTTGAGCTTTCATAATCTTGGATTTGCAGGGAGGTCAATAAATGCAGGGAATGTTCTATTTATAATAATGTATATTTTTATTGTAGCACTAATCCTGCTAAAACTCGGAATTGTCCCATTTCATATGTGGATGCCCGATTTTTACGAAGGCTCAGCCTCCTGTGTATCCGGGTTTGCCTCTACTTCTATTAAAGTTGCCTCCACGATTCTTCTGGTCAATATATTCTCAAAACTCTTCTTTATGCCACTTGTAGCCGATTATCATATCGCATTTAAGTTTCTGGAGCTTTTGACGATAATCACGATTATTGTTGCTACTGTAATTGCCCTTCATCAGACAAATGCCAAAAGACTTATTGCATACTCCAGCATCGCCAATGCAGCAATAATTATGCTTGGAATACTATCTTTTACCGTAATGCAGAAGGAGATGAGAGGCGCTATCCTGTCAAATGTCTTATTCTTTCTCCTGATTTACTCTATAATGAATCTTCTGGCCTTTGGTATTATATCAAGGCTGGAGAAGGCTGGAGGGGAGAATCAGCTCCTTACGAATTTTAGTGGATTATATTATAAATCACCATTTCTTGCAATCGCTTTATCTGTTGCACTCTTCTCCCTTGCCGGGCTACCACCTACCGGTGGATTCTTTGCAAAGTTATTCATCTTTAAGTCCGCCATAGACTCCGGGTTGATCCAGACATCGGTGATTGCGATTTTGATGACCATAATATCACTCTACTACTACCTCAACTTTGTCGTTATTATGTTTTTAAAAGAACCAGTGGGTGAGAAGCGGTATGATGGCTCTATCTCATTTAATATCTCAACTTCATTAATGCTCTTTATCCTCATAATAACAGGATTTTTCCCGAATATACTAACAAACCTCATCTCGGAGTTGATAGGGAAGTAGATCACCTCTTTCCACAAGCAATCAATAAAATGAGGGGGTATTGTTAATTCAAATTATTTGACAAATAAGAAGTTATGATTTAATTGGATAACAGGAAATGTGAGGTACTGTGATGAGAAGGCTATTATATATTTTTTCTATTCTGCTTATTATTTCATTTGGGGCATATTCGCAGGAATTAAAGCAGTCTCTCTGTTTTGAAAATCTCTTTGGTCCCAATATCATAACATTTGAGAAGAAGGCAAATCTGGATGAAGAGGTTGTAATAATTGGATTTCAGTATCCGGGTGATGATGTTGAGACCTCCGGTGGAATGGTGATATTTGCAAAGACCGATAGACTCTGGATGCCAGCATATGGTGTCATATTCAGCAAATATGTCCCGAAAGATATAAAAATAGACGGTAAGATATTGACCATTTCTTTAGAACAATATTCAACTATGCCAGTAAAGAAGATTATTCAGATGGAATATCAGAGAGATTTTGATTTTCTATCACACAATAAAATGCCATTTGGTGAATTGAAAGTAGAGGCATCTTCTCTGCTAAAAAAGGAAGGTATAAAGGCACAGAATGTAGTAGATTTTAACTTTGATACCGCGTGGGCAGAAGGTGCAGAGGGTACAGGTATAGATGAGAGTATTGTAATAAAGTTTAAGAATGATGTAAATATCGGTATGGTCGGAGTGATTCCCGGATTATTCAGTATCCCAAACTTCAAAGATAACAACAGGGTTCACAGAGGGAAGATAAAGTTGCGAATAGAACCTCCAAAGGGAGAGGAAGAGAATTCAATGTTATTCTCTGTCTCAGAGGAAGAGATTGATATGTCTTTCCCAAACAGACCCAATTGTAGCTTCTTTGATGTGAGACATACCTCTGTCAAGGAGCTCAAAATTCAGATTACCTCAGTCTATCTGGGAGATAAGAATGATGACGCATATATCAGTGAGATATTTATCTTTGATTTTATAGACCCTGAGAAGTATGGTAAAGTTGAGCAGAAGGGAAAAGAGGAGACGAAAAAAGATAGAGGAGAATCAAAAGATGAAAAGGACAATAAGTAGATTTACCATAATATTGATATTAATATCTTTTATTGCGGGTTGTGGATATAAAGATGAGATAGAACACCTTAAATCCGAAGTCGGACAGATAAAGGGAGAGTTGCAAAAGACTGAGGAATCTATAGCAATTTTTTCAAAAGACCTCGCACTTGTAAAAAACGATATAGAATCAATTAGCAAAGAATTGGAAAGGTTAAATCAGAAACTTTCTACCGAGAAGCAGCAAAATATTCAGAGTAAGGCAAAGCCAAAGAAGAAGAAACGAAAGTAAATCAACCAGCCTTTCTCCTCAATGTGGCCTTTCTTGCACGATGTCTCTTATATGCCTTTAGTCTGTTACATTTTTTCCTGTTTCTGTGGGCAAATGACCTCTTCATCTTCTAAATCCTCCTCAATGAGAAGGTCTCATTTATAGTAAAAATCGGAATTTTGCAATAAGTATATAAAAAAATTATTGATATTTATTTCTTTATGATATAACCTCTATCCTGACCGGAGGATATGATGAGAATGAAAGGTATATTACTACTACTTTTTATTATGTCATTCTCTATAGATTCAACTATTCTTTCAAAGGAGACAGGCAGGGTTCTTAAACCAGCCCCGGGGAAAAAAGAGGAACCTAAGAAATCTATTAGACCCTCAACGGCAGAGACAAAAAAGATAAAATATGAAGAACTTTCTAAAGTGATAAAGGAGAGTACCGAAAGGTATCTACTACAATATAAAGATATTTTGAAGGAGGAGATCAAGCCTAAAACAGAGTTTGAGACAGAGGAGGAGTACAGGAAGAGAGTTGAAGGCGCATCGGCAGAGCTCAATAAGAAGAAGATTCAATTAATGGGGGAGATATACAGGAAGAAGGTCTATTATAGAATTAATGAGAATCCGGTTGAGCTCCCTCAATATAATGCAGAAGAGAAGTATTTTGATATAAAATTAGCGACACTACCACTTCTGGAAAATGTGATATATCAACCACCTGAGGAGGAGACAAATCTGAGATTTGTCCCAACAGAGGCGGGGGTAGATCTGATGCTAAGATTAAAGATTCCCCCCAACGAGGGTAAGAGGCTTAGAGAGAATGATAAGAACATTAGAGAGAACCTCTCATTCACAATTTATGTGAGCCTGAAAAATCAGGAAGACCTGAATATATATAGTGTAGTTGCATTTAGTGAAGTAGAACTTTATGTAAAAAATAAAGATTCAGTCTCTTCAATCTATAAACAATCATTAAGGATTAACACACCTACATTTCCAAAGAGAGATTGAGAAGGAGAGCGTATGAGAAGGTTATTTATATTTTTTATAGTCATTTTATTCCCTCTATCTGCATTTTCAGGGGCTAATCTCAAATTACCACAGGAGGGACATACTGCAAATATCTCGGCTGGTATGGTGCTCAATCCATGGAAGAATCTGGATTACATTGGCTGGCAATTTGGTATCGCATATCACTATCAGGCATCAGATTTTGCAATGATAGGTCCAGCGATATATTATCATCACCACGGTGGTGCAGTTCAACTCAAAGATATGCCTATGGCAGCCCTTCCACCAGATTATAAGACCGAACTTGCACTTAATGCTGTAAGGATTGGTATGCAATTCCTGATGAACCCTGCAGCCAGAATGTCAAAGATGAAGTATATGTGGCCATATTTTTCGGGTGACATAGGACTTGCAATTCAGAATGTCTCAGATGTGAAGACAGATGCTACTCACATTACAAATGTATCTGACTGGTCCGGTGATTTATATATAAAACCGGGTGCTGGAATCCTTCTTTATCCCCGTTCAAAAGTTACTATCTATGTTGATATGTCTTATCTATTTATTCCAACATATAAGTTTATGTATAAAGAATTCAATTACTTTGGACAACCAACAAATAGACCTATAGATTTTAATACAGATGGTTTTATATTTGAAATAGGCGCATTTATCAATTTTTAGGGAGTGTTGATATGTTGAGAAATTCAATTCTTTTTATTCTGATAATTATTGTATCATTATCCTGTGGGATATTTGGGAGTGAACCCGAGAGCAGTAAGACATTTGCGAATGCCACAAGAGTGGTAATTATCAGCCCGGATGTAAAATGCTCTCAGGTAGACCTGGAGAATGAGCCCTTTAAGTTTGGGACGCTTATTAACAGTAAGACCGAACTCGGCATCTCTGGTTCTAAGAGGGTGGTGGCGGCGATTTTTAAGACCAAACCACAGGAACAGACCGGCAGATTGATAAACAATAACGACATTGTCTGGATCTGGACATCTGGTATGCGTTCTGATGGAAGGGCACTTGAGGGAAAGATCACTCTGGTTGATGGAGTTAAGGCTGATGAGAATGGCGAACCATTGAGTCTCACATCCTGTAAGGTTTATAGGGATAGAGGAGATAAAGAGGCAGAAAACTACTGTGTAAATCTGGATTATAAACAGCTTTATTGGTTAGCTGTATGGGCATATAATGAAGATAGAGAGATATCGTATTGGACAGATACCCCAATGCCTTTCTTTGTAAAATGTCCGGCGGGGAAACAGGATTGTCCTAAGGCTGAAAATTACAATGACTGTAAATAATATTTTTTTATTCTGAATCTATTTTAATGCCTTTTCAACAAGGGATTCTATCTTCTTTGCAGGCACCAGCCCGGTTATCTGGTCAACTACCTTTCCATTCTTAAAGACAAGTAGAGTCGGAATAGACATAATCCGATATCTGGATGCAGTATTTGGATTCTCATCTACATTGAGTTTGGCGAATGTGACTTTTCCGATGTATCTATTTGCCACCTGTTCAAAGGCTGGAGCAAGTGCCTTACAGGGCATACACCATTCTGCCCAGAAATCTACAATGGTGATCCCATTTTGAATTGTGGCCTCAAAATCTGAGTCCTTTAAGTGTTTGATATTCTCTGCCATTGTCCCTCTTCCTCCTATGGCTTTAAATATTTAGTCAAGCGGTGCAACCCGCAATACAATTTTTAGATGAATCTTAAATTTAACATTCCCCTGTGGTTTATTCCTGTATTTATCAGAATCTATATAGAGTAAAATTCCATCTCGTAAAATCTTATTTATCGGGTCACAGAACATAATCTTTGGAGTGAATTCAAGTCGTTTAAGGTGTTCTGAAGGTGCATCTTTCCCACCCGGTATTATATTACACTGTGAAGCCGCCTCTGATTCAAAATCTGGTTCGCACTCATAATACCCATCTTTATTAAGTACATAATTAGAGGTTGTATCAGGTGTCTCCTGCTCTGAACCACAGAGGAGGGTTGTCTTGCTCTCAATATCAGGGCTCAGTTTGGGGAGGGTAGAAACAAGTATTGTCTCCTGTGTCTCATCAGTAGATTGCGGATCTACCCCACTCTTTGATATTGCAAGAATGGAGGGTCTTATCTCCTGTGTAAAACCATTCTCTTCTACAATGAAAGCAAGAGATTCTATTCTGACATTGTATATTTTATTTGCGTACTGCTTTATTTCCTCTCTGTCAGAGATTGAGGCCATAATGTCTTTGGGAAGTGGAATGTATATATCATCCCTCTTTATTCCAGAAGGTAGTGGGTCGGGTAGTTTATCAAGTCCAGCCACCTTTAATGCAGTTGTGATATCAAATGCAATCGGGATATCAAATTCAAGGGGGACCTCAGCAGTGACCCTATCAAAGATTCCGCAGGAATTAAAAATTATTAGAGAACAAAAAATCAATAATGATAGTTTTTTTCTAATCATAGTAATTCTCATAATACTAAATTTAAAATTATTCAACCAAAAACTTTCTTAATAATCTCATCCGCAATAATATATGGATTTGAGATCTTCTGTTCAAGCCTCTTTATCAACTCATCGGTACCACCAATTTCACTCTCTATAATTCTATCTATATTTCTATTGATATGTAATTTTATTATATCCTTGAGTTCAATATAATCTCTTCTGGCATTGAGTTGAGAGATCTTCCCGGATTGCTGTATAAATTGTAAATGTTGCTCAATCTCCTCAACTAATTTATCCATCCCCTCTCCGCTAATACCATTAGTTGTGATGATAGGTGGAGTGCGAATATTCTCTGGAGCCCCTTTTAGTTCAAGCATAAGTCTTAAATCTCTCACTGTCTTTTCCACACCGTCTCTGTCAGCCTTATTTACTATGAATATATCAGCGATCTCCAGAATACCAGCCTTTATGGCCTGGATATCATCCCCGAGCCCCGGTACTGTAACTACGATAGTAGTATGAGCGAGCTTAATTATATCTATCTCATCCTGTCCCACCCCTACTGTTTCAATAATTATTATATCTTTCCCCATCGCCTCCATTACTCTTACAATTGAGGATGTAGATGTTGAGAGCCCGCCCAGATTCCCCCGTGTGGCAACCGACCTTACAAATACCTCAGGGTCGTTTGAATGCTCCTGCATCCTGATCCTATCGCCCAGAATGGCACCACCAGAGAATGGACTTGATGGGTCAACAGCAACTATACCTAACTTCTTATTTTTCTTCCTGAATTCTCTAATAAGATTGTTGATTATGGTGCTTTTGCCAGCCCCGGGATTCCCTGTAACTCCAATTATATGCGAATTGCCAGAATATTTGTGAATCTCTTTTAATATCTCACAGGCATCGCTCTCCCCATCATCTATCCTTCTTATCAATCTCGCGGCGGATCTTATATCTCCGCATCTTATCTTTTCTACTATTTTGTCATCTATCATAAGTCAGATTCCCTCAATCACTTCTATCTGATTAGATATTAACTAAAGAATCAATGCAAGTGAAAAGATAATCACCTAAAAAAATCTCTTCCTCAAAATTTCAAAGATAAGTAATATCATAGTCAATGATAATAATGGCTTTATTATCTTCTCCTTCTTCTCAAGTGCAATAGTTGAACCTAATATATTTCCTGCTATACCTGATACAGCAGTAAATATTGCAAGGGGGAAGAGCACTTTATTATTGGATAAGAAGACTACAAGTGAGCCAAAATTGCTACCAAGATTGCATAATCGTGCAGTGCCCGAGGCAATTATCAGTTCAAGACCTATTAATGAGTTAAATGCAATTGTGAGAAATGTCCCCGTCCCCGGGCCAAAGAAGCCATCATAAAAGCCAATCAATAATCCTGTGATAGCAGAATATATATCAGTCCTGATGGACTTTTCTATTGTTCTCTTAATTTTCCTATTTGGGATGACGACATCTTTTAGAAGGAAGAATATCAGTACAGAAGGTGTTATAATCAGTACGACATAGTGGATTATCTCCTCACTCATAAGAGTTGCGACCTTAGAACCTATAGCAGAACCTATAATAGATGAGATTGTGGCAATAATTGCTATCCTTATATTTACTGCATTATTTCTGAGATATTTTATTGAGGCAAATAGCGTTCCGAAGAAGCCAGAGAATTTATTCGTCCCGAGTGCTATATGAGGAGGAATACCAAAGGCAAAATATGCTGGAAGTGTGATTATACCACCTCCGCCCGCTATTGAATCTACAAACCCTCCCAAAAAGATCAAAATTATTAGCAGGATAAAATTGATTGAGTAGAAGTCAATATTCATAACTATCTCTTTATCTCAATGAAATCCGAATATTCTTCTACAGCCCTCTCAAACTCTCCTATAAAATTTTTGTCTCTCAGTATAAATTCTCTGATAAAATAATAATCTCTTCTTTGACATAATTATCTATTCATAGTATCCTTTCAGCAATGAGTATTTTACTTCTATCTATAAATCTCATTGGAATTATTTATTCGGTGCAGGATTTACCAGAATTCGTGGATATTACTGAGAGTGCTATCTACAATGAAAAGCCAGCAGGTTCATTTATTTCTATTAGAGATTATGATGGAGATGGACTTGATGATATCTTGATTGATCATAGACTCTTAAAGAATATAAGTTATTATAACATTTCATTTTATGATGTTACAGATGAGGCTGGACTTGGTGATGCAAAGGGCCATGGCACATTTGTTGATTTAAATGGGGATCTATGTCCAGATATAATCTTTTACGGAGTTGATTGTGATATACAGATTTACAGGAATGATTGCAGGGGTAATTTTATCAGGATGAAAGAGTTTAAGGGCTTTGAGAATTGTAGATATACAGAGGCAATCACTTATCTATATCACAATGATTTTTACTTTCCGATTATATATTGTGCAACATATGAAAAAGATAATAGATATTTCAGAGATTATTTGTATGCCACAGATGGGGATTTTTCATTCTTTGATGTCTCCTATCTGATAAAATCTCAATGGTTTACAACTGATACCCCTTCAAGATGTGCCATATCAGGCGATATAAATAATGACGGACTTATGGACATCTATGTTTGTAATTATAGATTATTTCCAAATTTTATGTTTTTACAAAGAGATTCCGGTATTTTTACTAACGAGGCAATTAACCTTGATGTAGCATCTATTCTTAAAAAGGACTCGGAAGTGATTGCGGGTTCTCATACGATAGGTGCGGTACTTTCAGACTTAAATAATGATGGTATTTTTGAGATTCTCCTTGCAAACCTATCCCACAACGATTATGAAAGGGGATATTATAATGTCAAATCACAGATTTTTTCTTATGATAGAAATTATAAGGGTTTTAGAGATATAAGAGAATATTCCGGGATAAATATAGATAAGGTAGGGAGCAATATAAACGGGGTTTATAGAGACGAACTCTTCTCCAATGTTCTGGTCTCTGATTTTAACAATGATGGATTAAAAGATATCTTATTTACTCAGGTCTATAATACATCATATTCTTATGGAAGATTTTTTTGTGCAGTTAGTGATAGTCCCTACTTTGTAGAGAGCACATTTGTCTCAATTCCAATGTTTTATGATTCTATGGGGGCGGCTGCATCTGATCTGAATAGAGATGGCTGTATGGATATTGTTTGGCTGCAAAAAGTAGAGGGGACATTAATCGTCATCTGATGATACTTCAGAATCTCTGTAATTATAAAGGAGACTATATTGACTTTAAATTGCATAATGGCTTTTCAAAGGGTGGTTCGGAGGGTTCAAAGGTCCTGATTCATATTAAGAAAAATGGTGAAGAGAGGATGTTGGTTGGGCAGGTTGAGTCAACAAATTCTGGATTTGGTCAACAGAACTCAGAGATTATTCACTTTGGGTTGGGTGTTGATTATAAGATTGAGAGGGTAGAGGTGGAGTGGAATTCTGGCACTTTTCAAATAATTTACAATTTCAAAATAAATTCAATAAATAATATTGTAGAGCCAGTTCCAATATGCAAAATAAATAGAGTTGTAGTTATTTCTGATTATTATTACATCCTTTCCAATTGTAAAAGGGATGAATATTTTTTATTTCTTGGGAACAGCTGCTCCAGTGAGTTAAGAGAGATTTTTTCAAATATCCAGAAAGACCAGATTTATGAAAATGATGACTTTTGTAAAGATTATATTCTTATTTTACAGCCTGATGGGGTAGGTAGAAAATACCTTTTTGACCAACTGGTTTCTGATTTAAAATAAAATAAGCCTGCGGGGTCTGTCATAGAATTTATACCCAAACTTTTCGTGATCCGTCTTCTACCTCTCTTAAAGAGCCCAATTATTGCCTTTGACATCAATAGCTTAACTCCTTGCTCTTTGCGATAATCGCCTATTATATTGGCGCGCTTCTTCTTGGGTAACATCGGGAGGGGTTGTCTCAATGCTGTAACGATGAACTGCCTTGACCAGGATATTCATCATCTTTTTGCAGATGTCGTTGATGTGAGTAAAGTACTAAAGGATACTGCCCTTTGAGCCATCGTTATAGATGG
>JBMFOP010000008.1:0-46342 GCA_049969675.1 Myxococcota bacterium
CTTCACAGGGGCTCTTGTCGTCACCACCACACTGCGTCAAAAATGCTGCTGCAATAAATAATACGGCAAAGAATGATAAAATAGCTACCTTCTTCATTTTACCTCCTGGGTTATGGGTTAAATGATTAAAAATTTATCAACCGATTATATTTATGACATAATCCATCATTATAGTCAGGTGGTTAATTCTGTTTTGTGTTCTCTATCACACCTTCAGGAGAGTGCTTTTGTAATCTTTGATTATTTTTAATGAATCAATGAAGATGATGATTGAGAGGAGTAATATAGCAATAGCAATAACTCCTACCATTGAGAGTCTATATTTTAATATCAGTTCAGTTAGTGACCAGATGCTCATCAGAATCATAAATAGACCTGGAATCAGAGTATAATAGATGGATTTATTATTCTTTAGTAAATAGACTGTAATTACTATCAATACAAGCCCGGCAAGTAGTTGATTTGTCGTACCGAATAGGGGCCAGATGACCTTCCAGGCAGGTAAAATCCTGCCGTTTATCGGGTCTTTGAGTGTGGAGAATAGACCTATTGCTGGTAGGATTAATGTGGCGATTGTTGCAATCCACCTGTATCCAGATTGTGTTATATTGAAAAATTCCTGAAAGATGTATCTACCCAATCGTGTTGCTGTATCAAGGGTAGTAAGAATAAATGAGGAGAGTGCTAAAAGTCCAAAGGTCTTTCCAAAGTTTGGAGAAATTCCAATGATGCCCAGGAATCTTGCTATCCCTTCCGCATAGACGGTGAGTGGTGCCTTTGTTGAAAGTTCTTTTGATGGGGAAAGAATCATTACAGTTGAGAGGGCAATTACTGCCACAATACCTTCAACAAGCATTCCACCATATCCAATCGTAATGGCATCTGATTCTTTATCTATCTGCTTGGATGTGGTACCAGAACCAACCAGTGAATGAAACCCTGATACAGCACCACAGGCAATTGTGACAAATACAAGTGGGAAGAGCGGTCCTAAATAATCAGATTGGTATGATGTGAAGATGGGATAACTGATCTCAAATCTACCAAAGATTATTCCAATAAGTCCTGCAACTACGGAAGAGTAGAGCAGATATGAACTCAGGTAATCTCTGGGTTGTAGAAGTAACCAGACTGGTAGGGTGGAAGCAAAAAATACATATATCAGGAGGATAATGTTAAAAAATCTTCCCTGTGAGCCCATAAATTCTGGGACCCCATTTATAGGAAATTTAATACCAAGATAGATGCTGATAAAGACAAAAGGAACAAATACCAGACTACCATAAAGAATTTTTAATTTGAACTTGTAAATTGAAATTCCAAATAGAATTGCAAGCAGTATATATAAAAATGATGCCGTGGCAGTTGCACCATCCTCCACAAATGAACTTGAGGTAAGGTCAGTAAATACAATGAGTATATAGACGAGGGCGAGCCAGATGAATACGAGAAGGAGTTTATAGGATAACGGTGAAATATACCTGTTGGCTATTTCAGAGATTGAGCGACCCTGATGTCTGATTGATGAGACGATTGACCCCATATCATGTGTCCCACCGATGAAGATTGAGCCCAAAATAATCCATAATAGGGCAGGGAGCCATCCGAAGGCTATTCCTACAATAATCGGGCCAACAATAGGACCGGCTCCGGCGATAGATGAGAAATGATGTCCGAATAGAATCACAACTTTTGTGGGGACATAGTCAATATTGTCGTTTATGGTATGAGATGGGGTTGGGTTATTATCATCTATGGAGAAGAGATTCCTTAATATTTTTTTTGCATAAAATCTATATGAAATATAAAACAATGCAAGGACACCAATAAAAATTATCAATAGCATCTATCTGCCCTCCATTAAGAATTCCTTTTGCAAAAATTCTAAAATCTCTCCCTCATCTCCAAGGCATATACCAATAATCCCAGCCTTATTTGCCCTTTCTATATTTGGCAACTGGTCATCAATGAATATTATCTCTCCCGGGTTAAGTGATGCCATCTGTGCTACTTTTCTAAATGTATTTATATCTCTTTTGCCCATCCCAATAAAGTATGAATTGAACACAAAGTCAAAATAGTGAAAAAAATCCTCTCTTTTATTTAATTTGTCCAGCCAGTCAGTCTGGTCTGAGAGAATGGCTGTTGTTATTTTCTTCTCTCTTATCTTTTGCACAATCTCTAAAATAGGCCTTCTAATCTTGAAGGAATTTAGAATCATCTGTTCAAACATATTATCATCAATCTGAATCTTAAAATAATTTCTAATTGAATCAAAATACTCCTTTTGCGAGCATCTCCCTATTATATAGCCAGTCTCGTAGATTAAATCTGCACATCCTGTAAAAAACTCTTTACCATTTAAATTAAATCTTTGTGCAACTTTGTATAGACCATCCCTATATCCCTCATCTGCAATGACACCCCCGAAATCCAGAAACAATCCCTTAATCATAATAATTACCTGTGGTCTATGAAGTAATACATCCCTCTACCGGGCTTAAATATCCACCTTGCAAAGAGTTCGTCCATAAATGATTTTGCCCCCCTTACAGATTCATATATGTCCATATTTGAGGCAAGATTTGCACAGATGGCGGCGGAGAAGTGACAGCCGGTCCCATGTACCTCTTTTGGCACCTTCTTTGATGAGATCTTGATAAACTCCTCCCCATCATAGAGGATATCAATAGCCTCATCCTTCAGGTGTCCACCTTTGACAACTATGTACTGAGCACCCATCTTATGGATCCTTCTCGCTGCCTCCATCATTGATTCAACATCCTTTACGGCCATCTCACAAATTACTGATGCCTCTCTAAGATTAGGGGTTACAACTGTTGAGATTGGTATCATCTCTTTAATGAGTGTCCTTACAGATATTGGATCCAGTATAGATGCACCGGTGGAGGATACGATTATCGGGTCAAGTACTATTGGAGCGGAAAAACCTATATCTCGTAAGAATCTCGTAATCGCAACTATATTTGACCTTGATGAGACCATCCCTATCTTTATCGCATCAATATGAAAGTCTGAGAAGAGTAGTTCAAGCTGTCTTACCAGCATTGAACTTGTAATAGGGCTCACTACTGTAAGGTCTGTTGAATTCTGAGCAGTAATCGCTGTTACCACCCCAAAACCGTATACACCCATTGAAGAAAAGACCTTTATATCTGATAGTATCCCGGCCCCTGCTGAAGGGTCATAACCTGCTATTGATAGAGCTATCTTCATCTTGACCTCGCCTCTTGAATAAAATATTTGAATATCTGTAAATGCGCTTTGTATTTTATCAATGCCTCGGGGTGAAATTGCACTCCCATAACGAATGAGGTAGAATCCATCTCTATTGCCTCCACGATTCCATCTTCTGCTATTGCAGTCACCTCAAAGCAGGATGGTATATTATAGACTGCCTGATGATGTGTGGAGTTGACAGAGATTGTGGTCCTGCCAATGGCTTTATATAGGTGTGATTTTTTATGTATCCAGACTCTGTGTGCGAGTGCGAAATATTTTTTACGATGAATCTTTGAGCCGAGCAGTGCCGGAATATCAGAGATGAGGGTCCCTCCAAAGAGGACATTTATAAGTTGCATACCACCACAGATGCCAAATAGTGGTATTCCTCTCTCAATAGCCTCAGAGGCTATTCTAAATTCAAACTCCAGTCTTTTGATATAGTTTTGTTTCGGAGGTCTTCTTTTCTGGTAGATAAAGTATGGATGAATATCATCTCTCGAGCCTGAGATAATAATCCCGTCAACTCTCTTGAGGAGTTCACCTGTATCAATCTCCTGTGAGAATGGAAGCAGGAGCGGGATACCACCTGCATTTATAACTGCCTTTACATAGGTTGATTTAATTTTATAGGTTAATAGATTCGGATATGTATCATCATAGCCATCAGAGTAATCAGATGTAATTCCAATAACTGCTCTTCTCATAATATTCTACGGTGTCTTACAACATCTAAAACCGATACTCCTGCTTGAGAAATCGGCTTTTACTGGCGGGGCTTCATAGGCACATTTTGTGTACAGCTCTGTGCCATTTAAGTATGAGCCGCCCCTTAGCCCCTTCTTTCCATCGGGATAGTCAGTTGAATTCCATTCCTCTACATTCCCGCTCATATCAAATACCCCGTAGGTGGATTTACAGCCAGTATAATAACCAGTTGGGAATACATTCCCCGGATTTGGGTCATCAGAGCCGTTGCAGGTGCCAGCGTTATATGTGTTGCCATATGGATATACATAATTCCCTTCTCCCTGACATGCCCTCCTCCATTCCTCCGCGGTGCATAGCCTCTTGCCAGCCGCCCTGCACGCCCTGTCTGCTGTGTTCCAATCTACATCTGTCCAGGGGAGCACATTTGACCTTGAAGTGGCATAAGAATTATTTGTTCCAGAGGACTTATCCGTAGCATCCGGTCTTGAGGCCTCAAATCTATCAATGCAAAGGCATAATCCAACCGGCACCATATCTGGTGGGCAATCGGCATTCCCTTCATCTGTTAAGCCATTACAATCGTCATCCTTTCCATTACATATCTCCTTTGATGGTTGAGGTGGGTTGTATCTCTTCCATATCCCGTTTTCACAATATTCATAGCCGATTCCACAGGCAGAGTTACAAAGATATGCATCAGGACCCTGACACGCCCTATAAAGATTATCATCTGTCTCTCCATTACAATCGTCATCAATATTATTGCACTCTTCATCTATAGGACCTATTGAGTCTTTGCAGACTGTATCCCATACCCCATTCACACATTCATAATACCCCTCTTTACATCGTCCCATATTGAATCCACAGGACATTCTGGAGCCAGTTGTACAGGAACAGCCCTCATCTATAAATCCATTGCAATTATTATCTATTCCATCACATATCTCCATACCATTATTAGAAGGAGTGCATTGGTACTCACAACCATCTCTTAAATCCCCGTTTAAGTCTACATAGCCAGGCTTACACTTGATAAATTTGCACTCCGAATTTGTACATTCTGATATGGCATTTGAGAAACTGCACACTTTATGACAGATTCCGCAGTTGTTGATATCTTTTGAGGTGTCTGTCTCGCACCCATTTGATATATTCATATCACAATCTGCATACGGTTTATTGCATTTTACAAGAGAACAGTTAGAGAACTGGCAATCCGCGACTGCGTTTGGAAATTCACATTTATGACCGCAGAGGCCGCAGTTCTCGGGGTCTGAACCGGTATATGTCTCACACCCATCTTTGTATTTGTAATTGCAATCGGCTCTACCGGGGATGCAAAGGTCAATGACACATTCTCCTCTGATGCAGAGAAATGAAACGGGTATTCCATTTTGATTGTCTGGATTTGTATGCTCAGAACATCTGTATCCAATGGATCCGCAGTTATCGGGGTCATCGTTGATATTGATTATGTCATTCTCATAATTTGCATCAAGAATATCTGAAATTTCTGTATCAAAAGTGTGGCTTATGTCTTCAATGTCATTCTGAACCACAACATCAATTGAGGCATCTTTTCTGCTAATATCATTTGGTTGAAAGGTGTCATATTCCTCCACCACTACTGCCTCGGTACAATTGAATAAGAAGGTTATGGTAAAGAGAAAAGATGATATTTTATAGGCCGAGCTCATGTGATATACCTTTCATTGAATCAAGTGCAATGGTAATAAACTCTTCAAGTGATATTCCGAGTTCAGAACATCTCTTGATATCTTCACGCCTCGCACCTGCTGCAAATCTCTTCTCAGAAAATCTGTTAAGGACAAATTCGGTATCAATTGAGGCAAGCCTCTTTGAAGGATGAATCAATGCAGCAGAGATTATTAACCCTGAGAGTGGGTCTGATGCAAATAGTGCTATCTCCAATCTGTTCTCTGGTGTTTTATGACCGGCGTGAGCAAGAACGGCATTTACAACTCTCTCATCATACCCCATCTCTTTTAGCCATTCTGCACCTACCTTCCCATGTTGTGTAGGATCCTTGCCATATTCATCAATATCAATATCGTGCATCAGTCCAGCAATACCCCATAACTCCTCATCCTCGTGAAATCTGCGGGCAATACCTCGCATAATAGACTCAACTGCAAGCATATGCTTGATAAGATTCTTTGTCTTTACCTTTGATTTTAATGTCTCAAAAGATTCTCCTCTATTTTTCATACCCTCTCCTTGTAAATCCATAAATCCTTAATTGATTTAATAAAATACCGCTCTTCTTCTCTGACAAATTCAACAATATACTTTGTCTCCTCCTGATTATCAATCATTGAACGTATTTTATCATTTCCAAATAGCAAGTCAATAGCCGGGATATCTTTTACAAATTCATAAGGCTCTCTTCTCCATTTTAATTTATTCTGATAAATTCTCCTGATTGTATGGATTGTTATAATGCCTGTGGTGTAAGGGGTAAATTTCTCTCTATCTGTGATATGAATAAATATCCCACCACAAATTCTATCTGCAAATTTGTGGAACTTTGGCATAAAGTAGATGGGGCGAAAATAGACTCCATTTAATCTCTGTGAATTGAGTTCTTTTGAGAGTAGATAGGGGTCAATAAAGTCTGCCCCAAATATCTCAAAAGGTCTATTTGTCCCTCTACCTTCACTTATATTCGTACCCTCAAACAGGCATCCCATAGGATATACAATAGCAGTATTCAATGATGGCATATTTGGTGAAGGCGGGATAAATACATTGGTGTAATGGTCAAGATATTTTGACCTATCGTATCCAGTATTTTTGATTATTGTGAGATTTATGTCAAGCCCTTGAGATTCTTTGAAATATAATGAGAGTTCTCCTATGGTAAGGGAGTGTCTGACCGGGAGATTTACCATACCGACAAAAGATCTGAAATTCTCATTGACACCATTTCCTTCAATTCTATTGCCTGATATGGGGTTGGGCCTGTCACAGATGATAAAATGGATACCTTTTCCAGATGCCTTTCTCATAAAGAGGAGCAGGGTGGCGGCAAATGTATAAAACCTGGTTCCTATGTCAAAGAGGTCAACAATTAATGTATCAATCCTATCAACTAATTCATCATCGGGAGAGAGTGATTCAAAGGAATTACCATATAATGAAATGACTGGAATTCCTTCGTATCTCTCAATCTCCTTTACCTCCACCATATCCTGATAGACACCATATAGACCATGCTCGGGGGAGAAGATAAATACTGGCTTAATACCTGTTTTTAGCACCATATCAATTATGTGTTCTAAACGACTATTTACAGATGCCTGATTGCATAATAATGCAATGCGAGAACTCTTCCTTATATATTTTTTTAGTTCATAATCTAATCTGTCGACCCCGGTCTTCATTTTGCTGGATTGAATTCCATTTCGTATCCAACTCTCCCCTTGGTGCCAGATGGTAGTTTCATTATCAGGGCATTCCCGTAGATGCAGGCTTCAAGTACCGGGTCATTAACAGTATTCTTTTCAAAGGTTACCTCAGTAATATTTCCATTATTATCAAAGGCGATACCGATTGCGACCTTCCCCTTCATTTTGGGCCTCTCCTTTAAGAGCTCTTTGTAAGATTTGAGTACATATCTTGAGAAATTATTCAGTACCTGTTCAATCGTCTTACCGGTAATTGGGGTCTCAGAAATCTTGAATCTCTTTTTGAGCTCATCCATCTCAGACTTTGCATCGTTGTCGTCTGGTTTCTCTTTTAATGCAAGAATGAAATTCTCCATTGACCTCTTATAGTCCTCTTTTTTCTTTGCAATTCTCCCGAGCCCTACATATACTTCTGCGGAATTCCCTTTGATCTTTGCAACTGATTTAAATTCTTCTTCGGCACGATTCAGATCTCCCCTCTTAAAATAAATCTTTGCAAGTTTCATTCTAAAATCTGCATTATCTGGCAGGACCCTGATGGACTCTTCAAGTGCCTTTGCAAGCCTCCCCTCCGCATTTAACTTTTCAAGTATTGGAATGAGTCTTAGATAGACAGCTGCCTCATTGGGCCATTGGTCAATAATCTTCTCATAGAGTGATGCTGCATCCTCAATCTTATTTAACTTCTCAGCGGTTGAGGCAAGGTTGAGCATTGCCTCTTTGCTGGATGTCTTAACCTCTACTGCCTTTTTGTATTCACTATATGATTCTTCTCCTTTGTTAAACTTTTCATATATTTGCCCAAGATAGAAGTGTGGTGTATATTGATTGTTGTCAATATCATTTGACTTCTTAAAGTACTTTTCAGCCTCCTCAAACTTCTCCTGTGCAGTAAGTATGAGTCCATACATATTTAGTACAATGATATTTTCTCTATGTTTGGCATCTATTGCGTTTAGATATTCAATTGCCTTTTCATAATCACCTTTTTTGTAGTGGTAATTTGCAAAGAAGTAATTTATCAGGAAGTGATTTGGTGCGATCTTTTTTGCTTTGCTTAAATTTACCTCTGCCTTATCATATACCTTCCATTCTGTCTCAATAATCCCTTTACCGAGGTAGCCGTAGTATTTTTCAGGCTCTTTAGTTGCGATCTGGTTAAATATTCCCCAACCTTCCTCTCTGTTTTTGAGGGTGAACGCATAGTAAAACATAGTATCAATTGAATCAGGTGATTTTTTGTATTCAGCCATATAGCCGTCAAATAGCTCCTGTTGTTTACCTTTGTCCAGTCCTATTAATATCTCTATTACCTGTTTTATAAATGCCTCATCAAATGCTGCCTCAGGGTTTATAGTCTGCTCTTTCTTCTCCTCAATAGGTGCACAATTTAAAAGAATAAAGAATGAAATAACAATCAGAAGATTTCTAATCATCTATCTCTCCTCCTTTGGTTAGCAAATGCAGGTACTCTTCCTGCTCGTGCAGTAATCTAACATAATATATCATAAATAGTCAAAGACAAATTTGTATTGTATCAATTTCGTCAAAATGGATTAGTTCTGTATTCAAAAATTTTTCTTTTATGAATCTGTTCCGAATTTGTTGAACAGGTGGGTATTATTTTTATACCAGTCAATGGTAATTTTTAATCCATCTATAAGAGTTATCTCTGGCTTAAAGCCTAACTTCTTAAGTTTGTCATAATTTACACCGTAGAGCCAGTCGTGACCGGGTCTGTCTTTTATAAATCTGATTAATTTTGCTCTCTTTGATGTGAGTCTTAATATTCTCCTGACAAGCATAAGATTGGATATGAGGACCCCGCTTCCCACATTATATATCTCGCCATCTTTCCCTTTCTGATAGATTGTAAATATTGCCTTACAACAGTCTTCAACATAGATCCATTCTCTTGTATTCTTGCCGGTTCCATAAATGGGAATCTGTCTGTTATTTAGTGCATTTATAATACATTTCGGTATAAATTTTTCTGTATGTTGAAATGGTCCAAAATTATTACAGGGTCTAATAATTATAGCCTTTATACCGTAAGTCCTTATATAAGATTGGATCAACATCTCCTGTGATGCCTTTGTGGCAGAGTAGGGAGATGAGGGCTTAAAATTGGACATCTCGGAGAAGAGGGGCTTATCCCTGCTTCTATCTCCATATATCTCATCTGTGCTTATATGAATCAGTCTTGTACCCTCTCCTTTAATATATTCAAGGATATTAAAAGTTCCGTAGATATTGGTAGTTATAAAATTTGAAGGCATTTTGATTGAATTATCAACATGGGTCTCACTTGCAAAGTGAAAGATGGTCTCTGGCTTAATCTTTTTGAGATATCTATTGAGTGCTTCTTTATCTCTGATATCACATCTAATAAAATGATATCGTGGGTTATCTTCAATCTCAATTAATCTTCTGTTGTCCCCTGCATAAGTAAGCAAATCAATGTTATAAATGTTGGATTCATCATCCTCTTTAAGAAAAAATTTGATAAAGTGTGAACCTATAAAACCCGAGCCACCAGTAATAACTATATTTTTATTTCTTTTCATATATCTCTAAAAATTCTGTAAGTTCTGGCAACCCTTCATCCTTCTCTGAAATGATTTTATCCTCTATTGGAAACTTTATATTTATCTCTTTGCTAAAAATATTGATACCTCTTTCAAACTCTGGTGAATAGATATTATCCACAGAGTAGAGTAGAGTTGTCTCATCCTCAAGAGCCTGAAATCCATGTGCAAATCCCTTTGTAATCAGAATAGAGTATTCTGAATCCATATCCAGATTAATTTTGAGGCATTTTAGATATGTCTTAGAATCTCTTCTTAAATCCAGAATAATATCGTAGATTGCGCCGCTCAGTACTGTTATAATCTTACTCTGTTCATATGGACTCATCTGGAGATGGAGTCCGCGAATTACCCCCTTATTTGAGATGGAAAGATTCTGTTGAAGGACACCATTAAATCCAAACTCTTTTAATTCCTGAGTCCTGAATACCTCTAAAAAGAGGCCGCGATCATCTTTAAACCTTTTATGCCTGATTTTATAAATCCCCTCAAAATCTGTCTTTTCAATCACCTGCATTTAATAGACCTCTTAGATATTCCCCATATTCAGAGCCTTCATACAGTTTTATAAAATACATAAGTCCTTTTTTACTAATATATCCCTTCCTGTACGCTATCTCTTCAATTGAGCCAATCTTAAGCCCCTGTCTCTTTTCAATGGTCTCTATAAAATTCTGTGCGTCCAGCATGCTCTGAAAGGTACCCATATCCAGCCAGGCATATCCCCTCTTAAGAATGGTGAAGGAGACCTTCTTCTTTTTAATGTAGTAATTATTCACATCAGTAATCTCCAGTTCCCCTCTTCTGGATGGTTTGAGGGTCATTGCGATTTTTACAGCATCATTATCATAGAAATAGATTCCAGTAATTGCATAATTGGAAGGAGGGTTTTTAGGTTTTTCAATAATTTCAATGAGGTTTTTCATTCTATCAAATCTTGCAATTCCATATCTCTGTGGGTCTTTTACGGGATAACAGAATAGGTGAGCACCGCCGTATTTTTCAACTCTCTCCCTTGCCGATGAGAGTATCTGCTGTAGATTTGCACCATAAAAGATATTGTCACCAAGTATTAATGCTATAGAATCTCTATCAATAAAGTCTCTCCCAATAATAAGTGCCTCAGCGATTCCATTTGGCTCCTGCTGGATGGTATAAGAGATTTTCAATCCTAACTCGCTCCCGTCTCTAAATAGTTCTTTAAACCCTGTGATATCTTTGGGGGTAGAGATTATTAGAATCTCTCTTATCCCTGATAGCATAAGTGTTGAGAGCGGATAGAATATCATAGGTTTATCATATACTGGCATCAACTGCTTTATTACAGCAAGGGATGCAGGTCTGAGCCTTTTACCATAGCCACCTGCGAGAATTATTCCTCTCATCACTGCTCCAATCACCTTTTTAATACAATGGAATTTCTATTTCGTCAAAATAAAATGAAAAGGATAAAAAGACCCTTCATAATGGAGGGCCTTTTAATATAGAGAATAAAGTTGATTACTTAAACCTAAATTGAGCGATTTTTTGTTTTGCTGAGGATTGGTAACTTCCACAGAATCAATTTTTTGCCTGTAATTCTCTCTGGATGTGTTAAAGGGCTTCATAATAATCTCCCACCTGTTGTGTGATATTGTGTTAAAGCCCAGACTGTGTTTCTGTCAAATCTTCTCAGCAGGTTAACTCAACAGGTGGATTTTTTCATTTAAGATTAGGTTATAATTATTTGGTTTTATTGCCATTATTTCTTCTACTTTCATTTAATTACGAACTGATCTTACGATTTTATGCCATCAGCGGTATGATATTCTATGCTCAAACTGCTGTCAAATAGAATTTATGTGATTTGGGCTATAAAATAGAATAATTTTTTAGTTTACATATCATCAAAAAGTATTGTATATTTTCTACCTCTTAATGAATCCTAAGGAGAAATATGAATGTGTGGTATATTCGGAGTTTGTGGCTATGAGGAGGCGGCATTAAGTTGCATTCACGGGCTTTATTATCTGCAACATAGAGGTGAGAAGCAGTGGGGGATCTGCACTACCTCTACGACTGAAAATGATAAATTCAATCTTATAAAGAAGATGGGGAAGGTTGAGGCTACAGAGAATGACATTATGAAGCTCAAGGGGAATATAGCGATTGGACATGTAAGATATCCAACGGCGGGTCCCGCTGATATGGATAATGCACAGCCTCATATTGTTCTGGATCCACCTTTAATGTATTGTGCCAATGGAGATATTGTAAACTATACCAGAATTAGAGACAAACTTGAGAAGAAGGGGATATATTTTTCCAGCCACAATGATGGGGAACTGGAGGCTAAGTATCTGGCATATCTGATTCAGAGAGGGCAGGGCCCTATTGATGCCATAGTTCAGATGATGAATGAGATTGAAGGGGCATTCTCTTCTATTCTGGTTTATAGAGGGAAGATGTATGCATTTAGAGATAAGATGGGCATAAGACCAATTGTTTATGGGATGCGCAGAAAAAACAGCCATATCTCCTGGATTGTCAGTTCTGAGAGTTGTGGGCTGGATGTAATTAAGGCGAAATTTGTAGATGAAATAAAGCCGTCTGAGATAGTCGTATTTTCACCCGATAAAGCACCAAAGGTGTATGATGTCTCAAAGAGGATAAAGAGGCGTATAAAACACTATTCACACTGTGTCTTTGAATGTGTCTATTTTGCAAGGCCAGAGAGCAATATATTTAATCTCTCAGTCTATAAATTCAGGAAGCTTTTAGGTAGCTATCTGGCAAGACAGATGACAGATTTAAGATATCAAAATTCTATCGTAGGCTCGGTACCAGACTCAAGCAATGTTGCTGCACTCGGATTTCATCAGGAGTCCGGTATCCCTCTTGATTTTATTTTAATCAGACATCACTCTACTGGAAGGACATTTATTGCCTCAAAAGATGAACGAGAGGAGAAGGTAAGATTAAAATACAACCCGGTGCGTGCAGTAATTAAAGATAAGGATTTATATGTTGTGGATGATTCCATAGTGAGGGGGACTACCTCCCGTAAGATAGTCAGGATGCTGAAAAATGCAGGTGCAAAGACAGTCAATCTCTGTATATCCTCACCGCCTATTAGATTCCCCTGCTTTTATGGAATTGACACACCTACAAAGGCTGAACTCATTGCCTCAAATGAGAGGTTGTATAAAGAGGAGGAGATCAGGAAATTTGTAGAGGCAGATAGACTTGAATATCTGACCATTGAAAACTTAAAGAATGTAATACGGGATTCGGGTGGAAATCCAGATGACTTCTGCTTTGCCTGTATGGATGGGAAATATCCAACGCGATTGCCTAACTATAAAAAGTCAAGTTCCAGAGGGCATTATAAGTGAGAGTTAAGTAGTAAATATTTTAGTTTGAAACACATCTGTCCAAAATAATTTTTTTTTAATATGGAAGCTTCAGTATGGTAAAATTTTTTTGTAAAATAAAAATCCTGAAAAGAGTCCCCCTATAAATCAATATAGCAACATTTTTGGATAAATCCTTATTTTACAAATATTTAACTCCTCAAATCAGATTATTCTGGACAGCGGTGATATAATTACAAAATCTTTTTTAATCATCTACACAGTCATGCTTCAATTCTATAATTTGTTATGTAATCTAAATATCAGTCGTCGGATTTGGAAACATCTTCTGATTCGTCCCTTTCAGTCTGTCTCTAACTATGTAGATTGATATCTCAACTGATCTTCTGCTCTCAAAGCGCCCTCCGTTTTCTATTCTCAATGTCTCAGGTATTGAATTTACACTCTCGTACGGGTTGGTTGTGTATATATGTAAGTGCACAAGTCTGATTATGAGGTGCGTTTTATATTTGCAATTGCTTTTTGAATCTGTAAAATCATTAACCTATGTTTTTTAAACGATATCTACTTCTTTGCGTGATTATTCTAATATCTATTAAATTGTTTGCTTTTGAACCGTGGAAGAGATGGTATACTATAAAGACAGAGCATTTTAATATCCATTTCTACGAGGGGGAGGAGAAGGTAGCGGATAAGATTGCCCATATCTCAGAAGAGGTCTATTCTATTATAACAAACTGGTTTGGGAGTAAACCATCTGAAAAAGTGGAGGTTGTGATTACTGATGATACAGATAGCACAAATGGTTTTACATCTGTGGTACCATATAACAGGATACATCTCTTTGTTCGTCCGCCAGCCGCATTTTCATCCTTAAATGATCATGATGACTGGTTATATGCACTGTTTCTACACGAATTCATACATATTGTACATCTGGATATGTATTATGGGTTTTATGCACTTTATAATACTATATTCGGGAAGACCCTTATCCCCAATGCAGCACAGCCCGATTGGTTTATAGAGGGGATTGCCACTTATGGAGAGACCCGATTCTCGGGTGGAGGTAGAGTGAGGAGTTCAATCTACAGGATGTACTTACGTACAGCGGTTTTAGAGGATGATTTTAAGCCTATAGATGTGATTTCAAATGGAACTTATGAATGGCCTCAGGGGACGGTATTTTATCTATATGGCTCTTTCTTCCTGGACTATATTGCACGCACTTACGGAGAGGAGGCACTCAAAGATATATCTAAGGAATATGCAAGGAGGTTGATTCCATATCAGATGAATAAGATTGCAAAGAGATATACTGGCAGGACATATCTTGAATTGTACAATGACTTTTACAATGAATTGAGGAACGAGGTGGAGACAATTGAACAGAGCGTTAGAGAGGAGCCGGTTACCATTTTTGAGAAGATAACTGATAGTGCACAGGGGCATAGAAATTTGAGAGTGGATGGAGATTTTTTATACTATTATGAGGCATCACTATACGATTATCCACATATTTACAGATATAATCTCTCCAACCAAAGTAAGGAGAAGGTACTCAAATCCTATGGCGGGGGGGAGTTTGATATCAAAGATGGTATTATGATTTATATTGAGACCGTGCTTCATAATCAGTTTAATGACTATACAGACCTATTTTTGTATAACCTCAATAGCGGTGAGAAGAGAAGACTTACCTATGGTCTGAGGGCAGATTATCCAGCCATCTCTCCTGATAAGAGAAGTGTGGCATTTGTGAAGAAAGATTTATTAAATTCAAAGATTGGGCTTTTAAATCTCTCAAATGGCAAAATAGAGTACATATATGAATCACCAGAATATGCCGAGATCTCAAATCTCAGATATGCACCTCTCTCCGATGTTCTTACATTTTCAATGTGGAATAGAAATGAGAGGGATATATATCTCTTTTATGTCAAAGAGAAGAGAGTTGAGAGGATTACAGCAGATACTGCGATAGACCTTCAACCAACATTTTCCTATGATGGTAAATTCTTATATTTTGCATCTGATAGAAGTGGAATTTATAATTTGTATCAATTTAATATTGAAACGAGAGAGCTTAAACGGATAACAAATACCTTGACGGGTTATTTCTCTCCGGAAGTTACAAAGGATAATAGAATCTTTGCGCTTATCTTTGGAGCAAAGGGATATGATGTATGTGAGATTGAGAGTGTAGATATTGTATATGAAGAAAGACAATTCTATCGTACCGAGAGATTCCCTGTAATTCTACAACCACCTAAAGAGTATGAGAAGAGTAAATTTTCAAGTTTCCCTGCGGTTTTACCAAAGTCTTTCAAGCCAAAGACTGGAGTAGGTGATGCAGGAGATTTTTATGGAATTTCAGTCTCTGGCTCAGATCCCATAGGTAGGAATAGTTTTGACTTTGATATCTCCTATGCTCCCGATAAAAAGAAGTTATATTACAACTTTATATATGGGCTTAGATATTTTTATCCTTATTTACAATTTGAGTCCTATAAGGATTTTTACAGACTTGGAGATGTGCAGTATATAAATGGTCTGGCAGTGGAGTATTATGAGGACAATCTCACATTTAAGTTCAAGATAGGAATACCTCTATCTTCATACAGGGTTTATAGGTCTCTGGATTTAAGTTATACATATCAGTTTCTGAGCGGGAAGAAGAGCTATGACTTTCACCCTAATGATACAGTCCCAATCTTTCCCAGAGAAGGAAATAAGGCATCACTCGGACTTTCATTTTATATCTCAACGGTTAGAGGTTATGGTAAGTCAATAAGTTCAGAGGAGGGGACGAGATTTAGCATTGATTTGAAGTACTACAATAGCCTGATTGGTTCAGCATTTGATATTTATTCTGCTGAATTCGGAACAGGTCTTTATTTGAAAAATCCATTGATGAGAAGGCATATAAACGCCTTTCAGTTAAATTATGGATTATCCGGGGGCGAACTCTATAAGAGGAGGCTTTTTTATCTGGGTTCAGTTCCCTCGCGTGATTTAATCCTTGATCTAATAGATGATGTCAGGGTAGGCGGGACACATCTGAGGGGATTCAGTCCTTATTCAATATCTGGTGAGAGATATATCCTTTTGAATTATGAATATAGATTTCCAATTCTGGATATTGACAGGGGGTTTGAATTGCTCCCCATATTTTTCAACAGGATGTATGCGGCAATTTTTATAGATGCAGGGAATGCCTACGATGATAGATATCTCCCTCAAAATTTACTTCTCGGAGCCGGTATGGAGTTGAGGTCCGATTTTAGATTCGGCTTTTATATCCCTGCGACACTTAGAATAGGGTATGCACAGGGGCTGAATGGAGATAGTAAGACACAGCTTTACTGGGTGTTCGGATTCCAGTTTTAATACTTTATGATGCAATCCACAATATTTGATTTTGAAACTCAACCGTTTTGTATTATATAAATGAAATCTATGGATATCAGTCTATTTGATTTCAATCTGCCATCCTCTCTTATTGCACAGTTCCCATCAGAGAGGAGAGATGAATCGCGACTTATGATAGTGGATAGAGCAAGTCAGAAGATAAGGCATTCAATTTTCAGGGATATAGTGAATGAATTGGATGAAAATAGTCTTTTAATACTCAACAACTCAAAGGTAATGAATAGCAGGTTAAAAGGGGAGAGGAAGGGGAGGGGTAGGTGCGAGGTATTTGTTCATAAAGTTCTAAATTCAACCGAATTTCTTGCCTTATTGATGCCGCATAAAAAATTTAAAGAGGGGGATAGAATATTACTTGACGGTGGATATGAACTGGAGATTCTTCAACTGGATAGAGAGAATATTTCAAACAGGATAAGGGTCTTAAATGATATTTCTATCTATGATGTTATGAAGGAGATTGGACATATCCCGCTCCCCCCGTATATAAAGAGGGCTGATATCAAAGAGATTGATGGGAATCGCTATCAGACCATCTATGCAGAGAGGGAGGGGGCAGTTGCGGCCCCTACGGCCGGTCTCCATTTTACTGAAGATATTTTCAGGTCGCTCTCGCAGAGAAATATAGGTTATGAATTTGTCACCCTCTATGTTGGAATCGGGACATTTGCTCCTGTGAGAGTAAAGAATATCCTTAAGCATAAGATGCACAGTGAGGATTATGAGATATCCAGTAGCACAGCAGAAAAGATAAATTCTCACCTGAATAAAAATGGACGGATAGTTGCAGTTGGAACTACAACTGTCAGGACGATTGAATCAAACTATCTCCTGAATAATAAGATTACAGAAGGTAAATTTTCGACAGATTTGTTTATCTATCCATCTTTTAAGTTTAATGTGACAGATTCAATGATTACAAACTTTCATCTTCCAAAATCTACCCTCTTTATGCTCGTATGTGCATTTGCAGGAAGGGAGCTAATGCTTTATGCCTATAATGAGGCAATTAAAGAGAGATATAGATTCTTTAGCTATGGAGATGCGATGCTGATAATATGAAATGGAAGGAGATGATATGAAGAGTAAGGAGCAGGAGATAAAAAGAGATTTTTCTTATATTTTTGCCGGTACTATTGTAATATTAATTGTCCTTTTCTCAAACGGTCCATTCGGCTTTTTACCCATAAATATCTCTATATTTATTGCATTGATATTGGGTTATGGCTGGTTTAGAATTTATTTTACTTCCTTTGACGAGATGATTCAGAAAGATGGGAGGAGGATTGAATTATTTGCTGTAATACTTCTATTCTTCTTCTGGTTTTTAATGAAGGTCTTCTGTATTCACCCATCTACAACAGATGAGAATATCTACTTTTATATGGCAAAGAGATTTTCAGAAGGGCTTATCCCATATAGAGACTTCTTCTTTGCACACCCACCGATGCATCTAATCATTCCAGCTATTGTATTCAGGACATTTGGCTTTAATATCGTAATTGCAAAGCTTATTCCTGTAATGGCATCTTTGATTTCTGGTATCTTTTTGTACAGATTATTAAGAACTCTCTCGGGAGTAATTGTGGCACTTTCAGGATTGATATATTATCTCTTTGCCTATCAGGTGCTTATGGCATCTTCTGATATGACCGGGGTAAATCTTACAATAATGTTTCTATCTATCTCTGTCTATTATCTCTTTGTAAATAAGCCTATTCTATCAGGCATATTTTCGGCATTTGCTCTATCCTGTGGGCTATACTCCGCTGCTGCATTGCTTGTGATTTTTATTTATCTTTTAATTATGAGAGATTTACGTTCCTTTGCAAAATATTTGATTGCAACAGTTCTACTGCTATTTATTATCTTTGGTTCATTCTACATAATTGGTAGAGAGAATTTTATTCTTGGAGTATTTAAGTATCATACATTAAAACCAGAGAAGATCCCCGATAGAATTGATATATTCTCAACCCTGAATCCACTTAAAATAATCTATGGGAGTTTTGTGAATACACTCAATTTCCTCTCTGGTAGAGAATTTTTAAAATCTATATATTTTCATTCGCCGTTATATATATCTTTTGTAATGGTATCTGCTTATTTTATTGTATATGGGATCAAGGACTTTATAAGGAGAAAGAATTTAAGAGAGCCGCCTTTTTACAGAATTTATAGAGTGATTGGATTTTCAATTCTGGCATTTTTATTGTTTTCAGTTCAGTATTCATCTCTCAGAGAGCTATATGATTTTTATCTAATTTTCCTTTTCTATTTTATGGCTATTGCTTCTGCATATCTGATGAAATATCTATACGAACTACCAGAGAAGATGAACTTCTGGAGTGCATCTATTCTCACTATAGCAATCCTGATTGTTTTGATGATGTATAAGCCGATCTCAATCTCACTGGACAAACCACTATTTGGAGGAGATATTAAAAAGGATGGAGAGAGAGTAGAATATCAATATAACGAGCCACATTTTATTGGCTTCATCTCTGATCTGTCCCACCTTCTCTATTACAAAGATTATAGGATTGTAGGAAAGATAGAGCCATTTTACAGACATTATATCTGGAATAAGAATCTCTCATTTGAAAGGGCTTACGAAATAGCAGATTATATTAAATCTAATTCCAGAGAATATGAGACGATTACAGGTGCATCAACGATTGCCCCGCTTCTGGCATTGTTGTCAAACAGGAGGATATCGGCAGAGGAGATTGATACTAATGCAAAGAGATTTAAAAGTGGTCTGCTCACAGATGAGGAGTTCTTCAGGAAGGTCTGCTCTGATAACCTGAGATATCTTGTAGTCTCTGCAAGGTCATACTTCAGTGAACGATATGTCGGACATAGTGATTTTTTAAGGAACTCTTTTGTTGAAGAGAAGAGATATAGCGACCCCTCGGCACAGCATTTTAAGCCTCTTGATGTATATTTATTAAAACCGGCTTTTGCAGGTTGTGGATTGAATAAGTAAGAGATTTACTGCTTAATATCAGGGCCTCTAATGGTTGAAAAATTTCCTATTTCAATTAAAGATGTCTCCTGCTCCACGATCTTCTCTATAACGCCATCCTTTACAATAATCTCTGCACCGGCTATCTTTTTGTACAGGTCATCTCCCAGTCTTACCTCAACTTCGCCTTCAATCTGCCCCTGTGGATAGAGCGTCCCGTATACCAACCTCTCGGCTTCTACAATCTTTGCATTCAGCTCCTCAAGTCCAGCAGTATATCTCTCTTTTGTCTCGGCAAGCTGACTTTCTATCATCTGTGCTCTCATAAGGTCTCCACTCTGTTTGATCTGGTCAAGATATACCCTTGCCTCACTCTCTATCTGCATAATTTGAATGTTTATATTTTCCCGAGTCTTTTTCAACTCGCTCAAGAGAGCCTTCTTAAAATTCTCTGTAACTATTGCCTTTACAGTAATGATTCTCTTAATCTTGATCTTATCAACCTCTTTATCCATACTTCCTCCCTGGATGCAGAAACCTAACATTTTATGTCATAAGAGTCAATCAATAAAACTACAGAATCTTAGTATTTGAATTTTTATTTAATAGATGATAGGAAAAATATAAGTGAGGAGAGATAGAATGAAGAAGATTTTGTTTGTCTCAATTATCTTGTTTATACTCTATAATTGTTCTGAAAGGTCACAGGATGCATATCAATCCAGTAAATTATCTGATGCTACAATTGTTGATGTGCTGAACAATGATACGGGAGATAATAAAGAGTATCCTCTCTGTGGAACAAATGTATATTTTGGCAACCATTTAATTCCCTCTGAATTTGAAGATGGTTTTGATAAGGACCTCGCTACAAAAATTAGAAGGTATGACAGATTGTATCATACATTTGTAACTTATGCCCATGGGACAAATACTGAATTAACTATCTCAAATGACTCTAAAGATAAGAGGGAGAAACTCTGGAAATTTCTATATGAATATGATGGGTGAAGTCTAAATGAATTTGAGAATGGACTCAATGTAAGTGATATAATTGAGGGATGGGATAAGTCTGCAGGGCTATACGCTGGAGCTGGAATTGCTGCTGATGCGATGAGGTATGCTATTTTGAGGGATTCGGGTAGCGATTGTAAGGAGCTTGATATAGCACGCGAGCAACTTAAAAAATCTATTGATGTGCTTCATATCGCATTCAGGATCCCATCCACTCCTGGAGTTGTGGCGAGAGGGTTTGCCAATAGATTGATGCCCGGAATCGGTCCCAATATTGTGACAGTTCCTCTATTTGATGAGAGTGGTGTCCCACTCCCTTATGAAAAGAATAACGGCACCTGGAGAGATGATCTGAGCGGTGAATATCCTGATCTGGTCTGGGAGGATTCTATCTCAAGAGATATGATGCTTGGCTGGGCACTTGCCACTGCAATAGTTAAAGAGGTGATATCAGAAGACCCAACATTCTCTGAGGATATAAAGAGAAGATTGGGCGAAGATGCAAAAGGTGTTGGAGAGGAGTTGAGGAAGAGGCGGCCTGATGGTTATGACCTTGAATTCCCCGATGCTGATGGGAGGATTACCTTCCATGGATACATAAATGAAAATAATGTGGATGGGACATATATACCCGGACTCAATAACGGTTTCTATGCAACAATGGCACTCGGAATCGTATCTGCCTATGCCTATGCCTCTCAAGATAAGGAGGCTTATGATTATATTGAGAAGGTTCTTATCAAAAAGCGAGAACTCCATAAGATTGCCTCTGAACAGATGAAGTTTGTAAATATGGGGTTGGTCTCAAATTTTTCAAATTACAATATGGTGATGATATCCGCCTTTCTTGCATTGAGATATCTGCCGATTAAAGAAGGGAGGGATGAGATAGCCAGGGCTGTTGAGATTCAGATATATAATGTGCCGAATAGTGAAAGACAGCCGATTGAGATGAAGCAGACATTATTTGATGTAATATATGCTTATTCTAAGACTGGAGGGAGTATGTTTTCTCATCCCAATGGTGTATATCAAAAGGATGCAATTGAGAGGGGGATTGAGACTTTAAATGAATTTCCAGATGCCCCTTTTTATGACATTTATGTTGAAAATTGTGATGAATCAGAGATAAATTCAGGTGAATGCACATTAATTGATGGAACAAAGGTGACAGTGCTTGGTTATAAGGGCAGAAATGGAGACCTGATTACAAAAGAGCCTATTCCTATGAGGGCAAGACCACCATCAAATTTTTACTGGAGGTCAAATCCTTATGTCCCAAATGGAGGTGGAGATGGGTCAAGATTGCTCTCCGGTGTGGATCTGAGATTTGCATATTATCTGGGAAGATATCTCAGGTATAAGTGATCTGGTGGCTATATTAGGACATCTCTAAAAAATATAAATATGAAACTGTTCTAAAAGTGTATTGATTGACAATCAGGGTAATCATATAAAGGCACTAAAAAACCATAAATAATTTAAACCATTGACTGAGAGATAAAAGTTGAATATCATTAATTTATGTTTGAACTCCTTACATTCTCCTGTCTGATAGTGATTGGAACGATTGCCTCAATCACAGATATAAGAGAAGGAAAAATTTATAATATAGTAAATTATCCATCAATACTTTTGGGCTTTCTGATGTGGTTTGCCTATCTCGGGGTTGATGGGCTTGTTACAAGTATGATTGGGTTTGGTATTGCTGCTGGAATCTATATGATAATTTTTTTTATTGGTGGATTCGGTGCAGGAGATGTAAAATTCGCGGCGGTGATTGGTGCATTTATGGGGTATCCTCTGGTCATCACCTGGATAGTAATATCTGCCATTGTGGGCGGTCTTCTTGCATTAATCTTACTGGTGCGATTCAGATTAAAAAAGGCGGATAGATTTCGGATGAAAGATGCTATCTATATACCATTTGGTCCTCCGATGGCACTTGCAGTTTTAATAACTTATGGGTATAATTTTATGGTGAGTTCAGGTCTATTATGAGAAGAGCTATTTTATTAATTGGTATATTGTTTCTCTCCTCCTGTCAGTCATGTAATAATAACTATTTCTGTGAGCGTTCAATCTGTATGCCCGGCAACTGTCTATATAACGGGATGTGTGTTCAGGTGGTAGGAAATGTCTGCACCGATAATAAGGATTGTATTTCCGGAACCTGTCTTAAAGGTGCTTCAGAGGAGTATGGATATTGTTCATATAATTGTATAGGGGATATGGATTGTCCACAAAAGTATAAATGTATGGGTAGCCCCAAAATGTGTATTTATTCCGGAGAGGAGACAGGTTGTGAGAATGATTCTGATTGTGGGGTCTGTGGGCATTGCATTAGCAATAGATGCTCCTCTATATATGGTTGTCCATACTATCTCTGCTCCACAGTGGTGGATTGTCCGTATTGTATGAACTGTATTGGTGGGATGTGTGTCCCTATAGAAGGTTGTAATGGTTCAATGTGTTTAAATAATGAAGATTGTGGAGGATGTGCGATCTGTATAAACGGACTATGCAGGAATCCCGAAGGCTGTAAATATCCGCCCTGCAAGAGAGATGAGGAGTGCCCAATAGGGTATATATGTGATTCAAACTATAGGGAATGTAAGAAGAAGGGGGCATCCGAGATAGGGAAGGGCTGTTCCTTAGGTCTGGATGGGGGGATTCAGGATACAGGGGATGATCTATCGTGTGAGAGTGGGCTATGTATTTATGATGATGGGAGCTATTATTGTTCTGTGGATTGCACTGCTGACAACTCTATATGTCCGTATAATTACACCTGTTCTGTCTATGAAGGCGGGATGAGGGTATGCAAGAAGAAGAAGGAGATATACACAGGGATCCAGTGCAAGAAGGATTCTGATTGTAATAGCAAGAACAATGAAGTCTGTATCTTTGTAGCAGATTCGCAGGGGGGTGCAGGAACCTATTGCAGTCAGCCTTTTACAGATGGATATGGGCTTGGATATGTGTGTGAACAGGATGGAGACTGTCAGACGAATCTATGTCCAGATAATAGGATTTGTTCAAAGCCCTGCAGCAGAGATGCCGATTGCCCGAGAGGATATGTCTGTGAAGAAGTCAGATTCACTATAAATGGAAATACTGTTGGGCTTATGGGGTGTGTGGCGAGATATTATACATACGGGCGGATTGGAGATATATGTAATGAGAATATGCCCTGCAGAGATGGGCTGTTTTGCACTCTGGATGATATAAAACTGCCTTCTCCCATCTGTACAAAGGAGTGTAGTGGCGACTCAGATTGTATTGACAATTATGAATGCCGCGAGGACGATATATACCTTTCTGGTAAGACGCTCTGCCTCCCAATTATGCAACCTCACAATTGTGTCTATGATTCGGATTGTCCAGCAGGTAAGGTCTGTTCAATCTTTGTCGGTGAAAATAAGGAATATTTTATTGATTGTGTTGATAAGGGTGAAGGGAATGCCCCCCTTGAGAGGTGTTCTTTTACAACAGGTATACCGTCCTGTAGCAATAATATGTGCACACTTTACAATTACTGTGACTCGCTATGTCAGTATAGTAGTGATTGTCAGAGAGAATATTTAAGATGTGACCTCTCTATACTCAAGATGCCAGATACTACTTTCAGATTCAATAAAGCCTGTAGATTAAAATATGGCTCTCTTAAGAGTTGCACCACTGATAAAGATTGTAATTCAAATGAGGTCTGTCGCCGGTTTACATCCTTTGATGGTATGTATGAGAAGAATGCCTGTATGACACCGATCCCGGATGGATTACCTTTTGGTTCCAGTTGTAATCCGCAGACCCTTGAACCCAAATGCATCAATGACCTTTGCAGTGATGATGCCATCTGTACCAGATTCTGTCTGACAGATTCCGACTGCGGTTCAAATATGAAATGTGATGTAACTCACGCCCGATTATCTAATGGGGGCGAACTCTACTTTATGGGATGCAGGCCGGATAAGAAGAGAGGTGGGCTTGGTGACCCCTGTCCCTCGGGCTGGCTGGATTGTGAATACAATTACTTCTGTTATAATGATGGAGAGGTCTCTTTCTGTACAAAGGCGTGTGATATCAATAACCCGCAGGATTGCGCCCCACCTGAAAATGTCTGTAAAGATGTAAACCAGAATTATATCTGTGTACCTGTGAGCCGCTGAATAGATAAGGTAGATATATGGAATTTATGGCATATAAATATGGGGCAGTAAAGGATGAATATTAATAAGGATGAGGCAATATGGGTTCTAAATGATTGGTTATGCACCCGTCAATGACGGTGAATCTCCATAGAGGAAGAAGGGTCTTGTTGATTTCAAAAAGAAGATATTTGTGGAAAAAGAATCAGATGAGGGCTATTCCTGCATTCTTATTAGAAATGTCATAGTTGTATAGGATATAATTTATGCCGCCATTAAGAACGGTCAGGTATATCAGAATGTTATATCTTGAGTTTGTTCTAATAAGAGTCTGGTTATCTATGTTTTTTAAGATTATCGGACTAATTATTGCTGAGGTATCCGGGGATAATACTTTCAAGAGTCTGGATATCTATACTGGTTATAACTATGGGCATAATCGGTTTTTGTTGCTATTCTCTTTATTATAAAAAGGGATAACCAAATAATTCTTTTGAAAAGTGATATTGGATGTGCTAATGTAAATGCCGTTTTTCAGGATATGAGGCAGTGAGAGATTCTATGAAATTTCATATTATCCTTTATTTCATATTAATGATTTTTACTATTGGTTGCAGTGATGAAATTACATATAGACTGGATAAAGGGTATGAAGATGAACTTTCTTCTGATGTCTTTTCTGATTCAGACATCTATCCGTACTCACCGGCTATTGATATAGAGGATATTTGTGATATTGGTGATACCTTTACTGCATCGGATGAACTCTTATACTCAGATATAACAGATGTCAATTTTTATGAATCTCCATCAATGGTAGTTAATAAAGATTATTTGCCATTGTTAAAGAAGATTATTAGTGATGCTAAGAACAATATATTAATCTTACATCAGGAATTTTTATCTGGCTCTACATTGGACCAGCTTCAGAATGACCTCGTATCAGCAAAGAATCGCGGTGTTAATGTAAGGGTTCTTCTGGAGAAGGATGTAGATGCTAATTCTCAGAGAATTGATTCTCTCAGGGCACAGGGGATCGATGCGGCACTGGATTCCTCTTCAAAGACACTCCATCTAAAACTGGTGCTCGCTGATAATAGGTATATCCTTCTGGGGTCAACCAATCTATCATATTCTTCTTTTATGAGTAATAATGAGGTAAATCTTTTTATAGATGATGTAGATCTCGCAAAGAAGTATTATGAATATGCAAATAATCTGCTCTCAGACAATAATAAATTCTCAAAGGTATATTGTTCAAATTGTGATATTATTCCGATTGGAGATGGGCAGTATGCAGATATTGTCACTCCATATATTGACTCAGCATCAGGCAGGGTCTATGTGATTATGTATCAGTTTGCCTATGATAATGATACCTCCACCCCAAATGGGAAAATCACAAAGTCACTTATTGATGCAAAGAATAGAGGAGTGAATGTAAAGCTCCTGCTTGAATATTCATCTTTTGATTCCACACTCAACTCCACAAATCAGAATACATCTACATATTTGAAAGGGAAAGGGATTGATGTGAGAATGGATTCAAAGGATGTAGTAACGCATGCTAAACTCTTAATTGCGGATGATTATGTGGTGATATACTCTGGTAATTGGGTTTACTCCGCGCTCACCAATAATCATGAGATTGGGGCTTTATTGAAATATTCAAAGATAACTGAATATGCAGTAAATTATTTTAATACTCTATTTAATTCGGCTAAATGATATCAGGCTATTGCCTTCTTAATCTTCTCAACAATCATCTCTTCTGGGGCGGCCCCTTCCTGAAATTCTTTATCATTAATTACTGTCCTTGGCACTCCCATTACATTGTACTGGCTCCCCATCTCTGGAAACTCTGACACCTCAATCATATTGGAAGTAATTTTATTGTTTGAGAGATATGCCATTACATGACCAATATAGACCGCGGTTGGACAGTATGGACAGGAAGGTGTGACAAAGATCTTAAAGTCCACATCTTTATCAACTGTTTTTATGAATTCAACGGTACTACCCTTCAACTGATGTTTCCCTGTTGAGACCAGAAGGAGTGTCTCAAGAAATGAGCTAAATTCATACCCTGCCACGATTCCATAAAATCTAATTCCATTGTCCTTTCCATTCTCATCAAGTACTATTGTGGCGGGTCTTATATCCATAATCTTATATTTCTCTGCCTCTTCCTTATTCTGAGGGTCAATAACTTCTACTGTAATCTTCTCTGTAATCTCAGCAAGTTCATTGTAGAGATTCTTTGCCTCATTGCACATCTCACATCCATCATCCATAAAGAGTTTAATCTTGACTGGCTTATCAAACTCTTTGAATACCTCTTTTAATTCATTTCTTACATTTTCATCTAAAAGCGCCATCTTTTACCTCCTTAAAGGTTGTTTAAATATCTGTAGGCCGAAAGGGCAGCCTTTGCACCCTCTCCAGCCGCAACTATAATCTGTTTTTCTGGAACAGATGTAATATCTCCAGCCGCGAAGATGCCTTCCACATCCGTTCTACAGTACTCATCTACAATTATTTCTTTGTATTTATTAAGGTTGAGAAAGCCCTCTACGAAATCGGTATTAGGAATAAGCCCTATCTCAACAAATACCCCATCTGTCTCAATAATTCGTTCCTCTCCATCTATCAATGCCTTAACAGAACTGACCTTATCTCGTCCCAAAATCTCAAGAACCTCTGAGTTCAAGAATATTGCTTTATTCTCAAATTTCTCAAACTCTTCTCTTAATACTTTATCTGCGGTCAATCTGTCCCCTCTTTGAAGGAGAATAACATATTTACTAATTTTGGCAAGTTCAATCGCCGCCTCAACGCCAGAATTTCCTCCACCAACCACAATAACCCTTTTATCCCTGTATAGTGGGACATCACAGGTGGCACAGTAAGATACTCCTTTACCTGTCAACTCTATCTCCCCTTTTACTCCCAATTTACGATATCTCTTCCCCGCGGCAATAATAATACTCTTTGCTTTATACCGTTTGCCATTGCTTACATCCACATATAATATCTTATCAGACTTTTCAATCTTCTTTACATAGACTTTATCCAGTAGAGCGAGTTCAAACTGCTTGATTTGAGAAGAGAATTTATTGACCAGATTTGAACCTTCAATGAATCTGAATCCCATATAGTTTTCAATAGAATATGTCTCAAGCATCTGCCCACCTATATCATAAGTAATCATAGCTGTCTTCAGCCCTTTTCTGAGCGAATAGACAGCCGCAGTCATTCCGGCAGGTCCACCACCAATTATAATAATATCGTAGAGTTCTTCCTCTCTAATATTACTCAATTTATTCTCTTCTGCCTCCCTGATATTTATCTTAAGTTCCATTGTCTGCACCTCTCATCTCGTCTATTATGATGTAAAAATTATTAAAAGGATTCTTTTTATTTAAGGTATAGGCATCCAACTTCCATTTGTATGTCTTTACATTTTGACTCTTATTTTTTATTTTTATTAGAGCTTGGTATACTTCTAAATGGACGCATCTTTTTAATAATAATTTTACTTTTGCTTGTTAGTATATTATAATATTGAGTTCAATTAAAGGGAGGTTCAGGTATGTCTCTCAGAAACATTGTATATATTGGATTGTTGCTGATAATCGCATTCTTATCTGGTGGATGTAGTTGTGATGATAATACGACATTGGGTTCAATCTCACCTGATATTAAGGTATTGGATGAGACAAAGACAAAAGAGGTGACGGAGATTTCATTTGGAAAGGTGGCAAAATTATATAAGAAGGATATAATTATTTACATCTCAAATACCGTTCAAAAATCCCGTGCATTGGAGGTCTCTGAAATCTTATTTGTGGATGAGTCTGGCAGGCCAGCACCAGATGGGATATTCAAAGTTGATAGGAGTATACTCAAAGTTGAAAATGGCAAACCGGAGATGGTGACAGTATCATTTGTTCCGGCTGATATAATTATTTACAAATATTATGTTCTTATCAAAAGTAATGCCCAGACATTGAGTAAGAGAGAGCTAAAGATACCAGTCAGTGGAGAGGGAATGCTCCCAAAGATGAGCCTTGATAAGACTGAGCTGGATTTTGGGAATGTATGGGTAAATTTTACTCAGACCCGCGACTTTGTTATATCAAACTGGACAGGGACAGGTGCAGGACCACTTTCAATCTATAAATTTGAGTTCTCCAATGATATAGATTCATTTTCAATAACACAACCCGATATAAGAAATTTGCCAATTGTGGTAAAGGCTGGAGAATCAGTTACTGTTACAGTGAGTTTTATTCCACTGCAGGTAAGAGATTATGCCGCGATCCTTACAATGCATACAGATGACCCTGAGAATAGAATGGCAAAGGTCAATCTAAAAGGGAAAGGGATAGAGCAACCAAAGAATGAACCACCAATTGCAAAGATTTATGCAAAGGTGAATGGTAATTGGGTGGAGTGTTCGGAGAGTCAGCCAGTGGAACTCGCGGTCCCGGGAGAGATTGAGCTTTCCGGACATTTTTCAACAGACCCAAATGACGACCCGATTATAGGATTTCAATGGAATGTAGCAAAAGATGAATCTAACAAGGAGATTATTCCAGAGGGCTCTGATTACTGCTTTGACTGTGCACTGGGTAGAAATACGCATTTTAAGGATTCAAGAAAAGAGATCACAAAATTTTTTGGCGATATCGTTGGAGATTATAAGGTTAAACTGGTTGTAAAAGATGCAACTACACTTGAGAGTAGTCCAGCCTTCTGTACAATAAATGGGTATGCGGCTCAAGCCCTTCATATTGAATTGAGATGGAATACGCCACTTACAGATCTGGACCTACACCTTATAAATAAATCTGCAATATCTTATGAGCCATACGGGAGTGATGGGATGTTCTCCTGTCCCTGTGATTGTTATACTGGCAACAGGAATCCTGATTGGGGGATCCCTATTCCATATAAAAATATTTGTGGTTCAACAGATGCAGGAGGTCCAGATGATGACATTGAAGGGTTCCCATCTGTTGATACAGGTAGTGATGAATTCTGCTGTCTCAATCCTTATGGAAATAGTTGTGACCCGGAATGTATACCAAATTATGGGGCTGATGCTGTATGTATTGCTTCTAATGATGCAGGGGAGTCATATCTGACAAAGGACCCAACCTGTTATAAAGGCGGTAAGAAGTGTGTCCTTACCTGTGAAGAGGATACAGAGAACCCGGATTATAAGGCAGCCAAAGAGGATAATCCTACTCTGGATATTGATGATGTAGAGGGGTTTGGACCTGAAAATATTAATATTGTCAGCCCTTCTGAAGGAAATTATATGATTACAGTTTACTACTTTAATGATCAGGGGATAGGTTCCACAGATGCATGGGTAAAGGTCTATATCAATGGGATTAATAAACCAGAGTGGAACTTTGGCCCATTTAAACTTGAAAGGTCCAAACAGGCGTGGGATGTGGCTATAATTCAATGGCCCAAAAAAGGTAGTGCCAATGAGGTGATTGTTCAACCTTTAAAACCCTGGTCATTAAGGACTGTGAATAAATGTATCGGATGTACCTGCAGGCTCAGATAGATTTAGCAATTGCTATAACTAATTATCACATCTCAATTTTTTATTGGTTGAGTGCACATCATAGTATTTTGTGAATATACCAGAATAATAAAAAAATTTTTCTGCATACTAATAAATTTAATGCATTTTAATATTTATGGTGTTATAATATATAATCATGTTCAGTAAGTGTAAAATTTATTTATCCAAGGAGAGATAAAATGAAGATATACAATTTTATTTTCTTTATCTTCATTTCAATTCTGATTCTATCTGCCTGTGGAAGGACACAGCCAGAGTTTTGTATGTATAATTCTGAATGTCCCTCCGGGCGTAGTTGTATTGAAAATAGGTGTGTGGCTGATCAAGGGTGTAGAATAGATACAGATTGTGCATCAAATCAGAGATGCATAGATGGTGTGTGTCTCTCCAATTGGAATTGTAGAAAGGATTCGGACTGCACCGATGGGAAGAGGTGCGTAAATGGTTATTGTCAGACTCAAAATGTTGAGTGTCTTGCAAATGGAGATTGTAAGAAGGGATATGTCTGTAAAAATAATAAATGTGTTGAAGGAGAGAGTTGCAGGAAGGATTTAGATTGTCCGGAGAACGATAAATGTATTGATGGGGTATGTAAGGAGGTTGAGTGTTCACTCACAAAAGCCTGTCCGAACGGTTATGAATGTATAGATAATCAATGCTTTATTAAAGACGAATGTAAATATGATAGTGACTGCCCTGCAAACTATCTCTGTATAGATGGAAAATGTAAGTTCTGTAGTTGCAGGGGTGATAAGGATTGCAAATCGGATGAGTTCTGTTATGACTGTCAGTGTTATTACAGGAACAGATGTTATGGTAAAGAGTGTGCGATTGATGAGCAGTGCAATATAGGGTATTATTGTGATCTGGATAGATGCAGTTGTGTGCCCCAGCCAGCTTATTGTAATATTGACTGTGATTGCGATTATTCAAAGATATGTTTAAATGGTCAGTGCAGGACTGGAGATAGATTAAATAACTGCTGTGATAACCCAAATTGTATAGATGGGAGTGAGTGTGTTAATAAGGATGGGACAGGTGGTATATGTAAGGCGAAGTTGTGTAAAACAGACTGTGATTGCGACCCATATATGGGGTGTGTATCAGGTTCTACAGGGCTGGATAGCTGTCAGATTGTAAACAGACTCAATCAGTGTTGTGCAAATCTATTCTGCAGGCCAGATGATAGGTGTGTGAATCCAGATGGAAGCTGGTCAATCTGTCCAACAGAATGTAAACTCTCCTCTGATTGTGCTTATGGATTTGCCTGTGAAAATAATAAGTGTGTCTTCAAAGGTGAATGCAAGAGTGATGCGGACTGTAAATATCCATATATCTGCGAGATGTACAAATGTGTCTTCAAACCTGAGTGCTCCCGTGATTCTGATTGTCCCGGAGGACTTATATGTAGAGATTATAAGTGTTATCAGCCGGGGTGTAATTATGATACAGATTGCCCACAGGGTTATAGATGTATTAATGGTCAATGTATGGTGCAGGGTTGCAGGAGTGATAATGAATGTCCATCTGGTTATGTCTGCAGGGAGAATCTATGTGTAAAATATTCTCAATGCAAAGTAGATTCTGACTGCCCCAAAGATTATTATTGCTCATTTGGGATCTGTAAACCAAAGACGATTTGCAAGACTGATTCGGATTGTCCATTTGGTTATCAATGTTTTAATTCCAAGTGCGAGCCTTTACCCGAGTGTGAAGGAGATAAGGACTGCCCTGCGGGTTATATCTGTAATCTACTTGACCATACCTGCATAAAGAAGACCGGTTGTAATTCAGATAAGGATTGTCCGGTCTACTATGTCTGTCTGGGAGGGGTGTGTCAGAAGTATACTCTCTGCAAGAGCGATATTGATTGTCCTGAAGGCACTTATTGCAAAGATGGTGTATGTCAATTCATACCCGAATGTAAAGATGATTATGAGTGTAAACCAGATGAGAGATGTGAATTTGGTTATTGTATGCCAATATACTGTAATAGTGATACTGATTGTAGATATAACTGGCATTGCTACAACCACAACTGTTTCCCAACTTTTTACTGCGAACAAGATTCAGATTGTCCCTTCCCGAATATGAAATGTATTAATCGTACCTGCACTGCCTCCGAGTGCAAAGTGGATGAAGATTGCAGTGCTGGTTATGAATGTATTCAGGGTAAGTGCTTCAGACTCCCACCAAACAACTGCAAGACAGATAAGGACTGCAGACCGGGATATATCTGTAATTTTGGTTATTGTACTCAAAAGCCAGAGTGTATTCTGGATCAGGACTGCCCTGCGGGTTATAGATGTGTCAATAATAGATGTCAGAAATCAGGTTGTGTGAGTGATGTAGACTGCCCCGCAGATTATAGATGCATTAATGGTCAATGTCAGATGCAGAATGGTTGTAAGACAGATGCAGACTGTCCTTATGGATATCTATGTATTAATGGTCAGTGTCAGCAGAATATATGTAAGACTGATTGTGACTGTCCAGAATATCTTGCCTGTGTAAATGGGGTATGTGCGCCTCTCTCGGGCAGGAGTAATGCCTGCTGCACTATGCCGTGGTGCGACCCAAATATTGGTTGTGTAAACGAGGATGGGACATGGAGTAAATGTCCTTTTGGCTGTAAATACGATACTGATTGCCCACAGAATTATAAATGCATAAATAATCAGTGTGTTTATTCTCCACAGTGCAGGGCCGATTCTGATTGTCAGATGGGGTATAGGTGTATTAATAATCAATGTGTTTATCAGCCTCAGTGTAGATCTGATTCTGAATGTCCCGAAAACTATAAATGTGTAAATAGTCAATGTATATTCTCCCCACAATGTCAGAAGGATACCGATTGTCAGAATGGCTTTAAGTGTGTCAACTACAAATGTCAGTATGCGGGTCAGTGCAGAACCAATAACGATTGTCCTTATGGATACGAGTGCATAAATTATAGTTGTATATTTGCCGGGGAGTGTAAGAGTGATAATGAATGCCCGTATGGCTATAAATGTCAATCGTATTATTGTGTGCCAGCAGGTTGTAAGACAGATAGAGATTGTCCGGATGGTTATATATGCAACAGTGGAAATTGTCAGTTTACCGGGCAGTGTCACAATAATTCTGATTGCCCTGCTGGATATGCCTGTAAGAATTACTATTGTCAGTTTGTGGGAGAGTGTACAAAGGATTCAGAGTGTCCAGATGGCTATAGATGTCTGAACTTCTTCTGTTCTTATCAGGGACAGTGTATTATAGATACCGATTGTCCGGCCGGGCATATCTGTCAGAACAGGCAGTGTATCTTCAATGGAGAGTGTAAGACAAATAATGAATGTCAGAGCGGGTATATCTGTAAGGATTTCAAATGTATGTTTGGAGGTGAATGTAAGATTGATTCAGAATGCCCCCAAAATTATAAGTGTATATCTTATAAATGCATCTTTCAGGGACAGTGCACAAAGGATTCTGATTGTAGCCCGGGTTATGTATGTACAAATAACATCTGCACTTATGCCTATCAATGCAGGACAGATTCGGAGTGTGGAACGGGATATCTATGTATAAATAGCAGGTGTCAATATATGGGGCAGTGCACAAAGGATTCAGATTGTCCATCCAGTATGAGGTGTTATAACTTCTCCTGTGTATTAAAGCCAGAGTGTGAAAAGAATTCTGATTGCCCATCTGGAAAGATTTGTGATTTTTACACCCATACCTGTATAACAAATAGATATTGTGAAAAAGATGCTGATTGCGGGGCGGGATTTATATGTATTGCCAGTCAATGTAGCCAGCTCATACCCTGCAAGAGCGATGGGGAATGTCCTTCGGGAAATTATTGCAATCAGGGGATATGCACATTTATACCGAGTTGTAGCAAAGATTCTGATTGTAAAGCAGGGTATAGATGTGACTATGGATACTGTCAGCCGGGGAGTTGTACAAAAAATTCAGATTGCAATTACAACTGGCTCTGTCATTATGGAATATGCTATCCACCACTTTATTGTTCAACTGATAAAGACTGTCCATTTGACGAACAGGTATGTCAGAACTATGTATGTATAGTCTTGTCCGGTGGATGTAAGAAAGATTCCGACTGTGCACCTCAGGAGGCGTGTCTGGGTGGTGTCTGCTATTATATCTGGCCACAGATGTGTAAGACCGATGCTGATTGCGATGCAAATTTTAGGTGTTCATTTGGCTACTGTCTGCCAGGGGGTGGGTGTGAGACTGATGCAGATTGTCCGGCTGGATATAGGTGTCTCAATGAGAGTTGTGAGCCAAAGGATAGATGTTACAGCAATCTGGATTGCAAGAGTGGACAGGTATGTATAAACGGGAGTTGTACAGTTCAGAGCGGATGTATAATAGACGCCGACTGTAATCCGGGTTATGAGTGTATAAACGGGCTGTGTACATTTGCTGGTCAGTGCCACAATGACTCTGAATGTCCCAAAGGCTCAATATGTATGAACTATCAATGTGTTCTCCGGAAGAGTTGTACTCGTGATGCCGATTGCCCATCTGGCCAGATATGTGATTTGTTTATGGATATCTGTGCACCAGAATTAAAATGCAATAACGACGCCGATTGTCCTCCCCTCTCTCTCTGTTTTGGTGATACCTGTATGACTACCAAACTCTGTAATACTGATGCAGATTGTTCATCTAATTCATATTGTTCGTTTGGTGTCTGTTATCCAAGACCAGACTGCAGGCTTGACTCTGAGTGTAAATCCACAGAGAGATGCGATGGTGGTAGATGTCAACCTATCAGCTGTACAAATGATTCTGATTGTAATCGCGACTTCACCTGCAGAGCCAATAGATGTATCCCACCATTTTATTGTGAGAGTGATATTGACTGTCCATTCTATGGATTGCAATGCATAAACAGGCTGTGTATAAATCCGGGTGGCTGCAATAGCGATTCCGGGTGCCCTAAGAATCAGTACTGTCTTGCAGGTGCATGCTACTTTATGCCTCCAATCAACTGTCTGACTGATTCTGATTGTGAAACAGGTATGATTTGTGAATTTGGATACTGCCAGTATGAGCCACAATGCTTCAGCAATATTGACTGCGGGCCTGGAGAGTGGTGTAAGAAAGGCACCTGCACACAATAAATAGATTGGATGGAGGAAGATTATGAATAGGCAGAAATTAAATAATCTCAGAGAGACAATGTTAAACTGTGATAAGAATTGTAAAGGCATAGAGAAATCTCTGGATAATGATATAATACCGAGAGGTATGATTTTTGAATCAAATGATAATGATAATGATAAATTTGTATTCATTGTAGGGATGAATCCCGCTAAAGAGACAGAGTGTGAAAAAGAATATGTCAGGAATAATAAAGCTGACCTTTTGAATAAGTTGGGTTTTGAAGGAAAACCAGAGAATTTCTTTGGGAATAATTGCAAAACTAAATCATACTATTATGTGAAGATTAAACCGATTGTTCAAAAGATAGAAAAGGCAATTGTGGGATGTGATGTTGATAATTTTTATTGGACAGAACTGATTAAATGTTAGGGTATGGTCAGCAATATAAATATAAAAGAATGTTGTAATAAATTCCTAAGACATGAAATTGATATTTTGAATACTGATAGAGTTTATTGTGTAAGAAGTAAAGCTTATGACAGATTCAAGGAATTGGTGAATATTGAAAAGATTTTTAGTTGCAAACAGACTATAGGGATTTCACACCCTTATAAGAACAATAGGACTTATCAGGAATTTAAGAAAAAATTTTTAAAGAATTTAACGAATTATAAGTTTATTGAAATATTAAAAATAAAAATATATAACGGTGTCTGGCTTAATGAGATGCTATGAGCACTGGAGGATTTATGAAAGAAATAACTTATACAATTGTTATTACGATTATAATTTTAAAATATGCCTATTCCCAACAAAGTATAGTTCTCCAACCAAATTTAGAACAAAATACAGTCCAGAAAGAGATGCAGAGTGTAAGAACTGAATTCCCTGATTTATCAACCGGTGGTGGATATTTTGGTGAGACAGCTCTATGGAAGGTCACCTCTTCAGAACCCTTAAAGGCGGTTGGGCTGAGACTTAATCTACACGGCGAATATTTTTATTATAAGGAGTTTCTGATAACGGGAGATACAACTCAGAGGCAGATTGGAGACCTCGCATTTGGTATTGTACCTTATGATAACCTTGAGATATTTGCGCTCTATCAAACTATTTCAACATACAATGATAAGATGGTACCGAGGCTCCAGCTCTCTCAAGGGAACATATCATCTGGATTGAAATATTCATATCCGATTCTGAAATATCTATCTACTGGTGCAATGGCGATATTTACTCTCAATACAAAGCCGGGGGAGTCATTCTATTCGTTGGGTGCTACCGGATATACCCTCAAATCTATCACAACATTTGATGCAAAGAGTCTGGGGGTTGATTTTTTAAGGGTTCATCTAAATCTGGGTGCATATATGATACCGGATGAGGCATTTGGAAAGGATTTTTATATCTATAGCCACTATCTATTGAATGTGAATGAACAGAAGCAATTCCTGTTTGGATTTGCTGTGGATTTCCCTCTAAGAAAAGAGAGGCTATTGCCATTTTCAGAGGTCAGCCTTGGGTATCCAGATGGCCCGGGGTATGCCTCCGCTGGAATCAAGTATCAGCCCTTTGATAGATTTGACCTGACATTTGACCTGATTGCAGAGTTTGGAATATTTAGAGGGACACCAAAGTATGCCCCGACTACACAGCAATATAATGTTGTGGCAGGGCTCAGTTATGGAGTTAAGCCTTCATATGAGGTGAAGGTGGTAAAGGAGAAGGTGGTTGAAAAGATATGTGATGAATCCTGTAAAATGGGGCTACCGATTGTTGAGACTGGATTTGCAAAGGGTTTTGTCTATGAAGAGGGGAGTGAGACAGCCATCGGGAATGCAATAGTTGTAATGGAGGGGACGGGACTTACCAATCTTGCTACCGACCCCGTCTATGGGGATTTTACGACACCTCCAATAAAACCAGGTAAGTACAACTTCAATGTCTTTAAGGAAGGGTATGAACCCGCGATGGTTCTTGTAGAGATAAAGAAGGATGAGAAGAGCCTTGTTAAGATATATCTGAAGAAGAAGATAGTAGATGGTTCTATCAGTGTAGATGTAATTGATTTGAGGGGCGCTAAGATTACAGATGCAGAGGTTGTAGCAATAAGTGGGGATAAACAAATTGATGTAAAGAGAGGAGATGATGGAATATTCAGGGCGAAACTCCCCTCAGGGAAGTGGTATGTTACGGCAAAGGCTGAAGATAAACTCTCCGTCGGAAAGGTGGTGGAGGTCAAAACCAATTTAGATACAACTCTTGAGATTCAACTCAAAGATAAGCCAAAAGAGAGACTGATAGTTGTAGAGAAGGATAGAATCACCTTAAAGAAGAAGATTCAATTCGCAAAAAATTCGGCTAAGATTATGGGTAATTCATTTATTATTCTGGATATGGTGGTGGATGCAATAAATAGTAATCCAAAAATTAAGAAAGTTAAGGTTGAAGTGCACACTGATGATACTGGAAAGCGCGAAGATAATATAAAGCTCTCTCAACAGAGGGCTGATGCAGTAAAAGAGTATTTAATAAGGCAGGGGATAAGAGAGGAGATACTGGAGGCTAATGGATATGGCCCTGATAAACCCATCGCCTCAAATAAGACAATGAAAGGAAGGGAACAGAATAGGAGAGTTGAGTTTGTGATTGAGGAATAATATCCAGTTTATCTGGAGCCATAGACATGAAGTCCGGAGCCAGTAAGCCCAAGATTTACACCGATATATGTAAATATTACAACAGCAAATCCTATTACTGCAATTATGGCAGCCCTCTCCTTACTCCACTTGAGAATATGTCTTGAATGTAGATAGAAGGCATATACAAGCCAGGTAATCAATGACCATGTCTCTTTTGGATCCCATCCCCAATATCTCCCCCATGCAAAATGTGCCCATACAGCACCGGTTAGAATTACAAATGTCATCATCGGGAAGGCAAAGAGTATGGTTCTATATGAGATAGTATCAAGTTTATCAGAAGAGGGGAGTCTCTCTCTAAAAGCATCAATTTTGTATGATAGATAGATAAGAAATATTGAAATTAAAAATAGCATCAGTATAATTGAAAACTGATATGGGTATGAGTTGAGTGTAATTCTATAAGGTGGCATTATATTGATGTTCATATTGACTATATTTTGAGGATTGATACCCTGAATGGAAATTGAATAATTAATTACCTTTGCCAGTTCCATCTTATCTCCACCAATTATAGATGTCTTAATGGAGAATAAGAGTGAGAGCAGATATATAAGAAGAGATGCTGATATAACAAAAGCAAAAGTATATTCATTTTTACGTTTTACCGTTAGAATAATACCCGATAAAAATGAAAGAATTATAGTAATAAAGGCGATAATTCCTATCAGTGGGGCGGGCTCTTTCAAAGTAATATTTATGGGTTGTGTCTCATTCTCAAGCATTAAAGTGATGGTGGCAGGAACTGATTTCCCATTTTCAGATATACCGATAAGTGTAGCGCTGTAATCAAATGGGTTAAAAGAGACCATCATCAGGATGAGAATTGTGATTGTGAATAAGAATACAGATAATATTTTATAAAGTTCTATATTGTCTTTGATAAGATATAGCATTGCTACGATTGCAGCGATAAGAAATGCCCCGTATGAAAGTGAGGCAGTTATGACATGGAGGTGCAGCCACCAGCTCTTAAGGGCTGGAATCAGAGGGGATATTGATTTGTCCGGGAGTAGATTTGAGAGACCCATCCCTATTACCACGAGTCCAGAGCCCAGAAGTCCGATTATATTCATTGAATATTTCTTGTTTAATATTAAATATACAATGGTGACCCCCCAGAGGACAAAGACCATAGATTCATAGAGATTTGTAAATGGCGGGTGTGAGAGCATAATCTTAAATTTTTCAATGCCTGTTGCAATCGTATGCGAACTCTCCTCATATGCCTTAAGTTCAACAATCCCTGCCTCGTAATATCTAATTAAAAGCCCGGTTGTGTGAATTAAGAATGATATAAGGGATATTTTATATCCAGCCCTGTATGCTTTATCTTCACGAGATATACCAAGAATATAAAAGAAAAAGGAAAGTGAATAAAGAATAAAAGATATAAAAAAGATGTTAGAGGATATCATATATGTTCTCCATTTGCATTTAATTTTGATGCTATATCCTTAATCTCAGATTCTAAATTCTTCCCTATATAAAATATTTTATTCCTCTCTCCTAATCTTACGACTATCATCTTAAAGCGATAAAAGATTACAAGTAGTAATGATAATAAGAAAAGTGTTGAGCCTATAAATACAAATCTGGTGCCGGGGTCATATGTAATTCTCAGAATGGAGTTATATGGGATATCTATCTTCTCTATGTAGACCCTGATATCGCTCTCTTCGTTCTGTATCTCTGGCTTTTTATAAAGTGAGATTATAATTTCATCTCCATATTTAATCTTGATAGCAGGTCCCATATTGTGCACATTCTCAAAATAGTCCTCAATTACAAATCTCTTATTATGAATCTCTGCCTCTTCACCGAATCTTAATGTGAGCCCTCTCTTCCCATCTGAGTCTTCAATTGATAACATAAATTGTGATAGCTCGGTATTCCTCTCAAATGAGCTCTGAACAAATAGAATACTTTTATATTCAAGGGGTTCATTTACTCTGAGCCTCGTATTAAACTCCTTACCTTTATCAATGACTGTAATATCCGAAATGTAATCAATCGATTGTCCAGTATTGAGCACTATATTAGAGAATTTATTCAATTTCAGTTCAAAAGGAAGTGGCATCTTGATATAATTACCTTTGAGGACCTCTCTATAAAATAGATTTTCAGGTTTGCCCTCTGTGAGCTTTATGAACCCTTCATATCCGAATATGGCAGAGATTGTGATGCCAAAAATGATTATTAGAATTGAGATATGCACAAACAAAAAGTTTAAGGCAGAGTATATTCCCCTCCTGATAATAAGATAGTTGATACCATCAATCTCTCTTTTCAATACATTCTTTCCATATAATTCCAGAATTCTCTTCTCAATAATATTACTATCCGCTTTTATTTCAATATCTAATTCAACCAAAGAATCCAGTGGCAGATACTCTTTACTTAAATTTCTCTGGAGTCGTTTCTGGATGAGTGGCAATCGGTTGAGGGTGCAGGCGATTAGATTGAAGGTAAAGAGGAATAGCCAGAAGACCACTACAAAGTTGTGATAGGGATTTAAAAGCCCTGTTATTTTCAATAGTAGAAATAAGGGCGGTCTATTCTCAAAGAGATATTTGACATATTCTGCCTCCTGAGGAATAAAAGTGGATACGGCAAGATAGACCAGTATCAGTAAAAGAAGTATTATGGTAAATTTGAGGGAAGAAAATACCTCAAAGGTTTTATTTATCAGGACTTTCACTCTTTTTGTGTTCTTTTTTATGTTCTATAATCTTCATTCCATCTTTGATATTCATCTTATTTATCTTTGGAGAATCCTCGGTATGGCACCTCTTACAACTCTCCTCATCTGGCTTCTTTAGTCCAATCAGACGAGAGAGCTCCTTATCTTTCATAACATAGCTCTGAGAGTAATACTTCCCTGGCCCGTGGCATGCCTCACATCCTATCTCCATATATTTACCTTCTTTATCCATAGAGTGGCACAACAGACATTCTCTATTCTTTGATTCATCAGCCTTTAATGACTTTGATGTATCTTTATGTTTGGTCTTTGAAAACTTCTCATATTCCTCTTTATGACATATCTTGCATCTCTCGGAGCCTACAAAGTCATCCGAATGTAGAGATACCGAATAATGTAAGGATAAGATCAAAGATATAGCAGCAAAAAAGGTTCTATTCATCAGCCCTCGCTCTCTTAGCATCATAGTATAGATAAAGACATAGCCCAATAAATGCGATTAACCCGATAATATGCCCGAAATTATTATAATATGCAAGTGGCTCTCCCTCTGTAAATACCCTTTTTGTAACCCCTTCAATTGTGATTTCTTTCTCTATAACGGGAATACCGATAGATAGGAATCTATGCCAGTCAAATGTCCTGAATATAGCCCCGAAGACACCGAAGAGAGAGGCACCTGCTATAAGACCCGATGCAATGAGTGTCCCCCTCTGACTTCTTGCCTCTGCAAGTTTCTTATTATCACCAGCAGACCTATTCAGGAGATATGCAAGTAGTCCACCAATCAATAGAGGTGTATTTAATTCCATCGGGAGATACATACCGAGGGCGAATGCGAGCGCGGGGACTTTGAGCATCTCATTGATGAGGGTGATAAATATGCCAACTCCATAGAGCATCCACGGGATATTTTGAGATGGGTCCATAAGTGTTACAATGATTGATTTCATAACATTTGCCTGAGGCGCTGGCACCGCAGGGTTTGGTGAGCCGTCCGGGAGTGTGAAACCAAATGCCTTATCTATAATGAGGATAGCGAGTCCTACGAAGAAGGAGGAGACCAGTATCCCTAAAAATTTCCACTTCTGCTGATTTTTAGGAGTAGACCCAATCCAGTATCCAATCTTGAGGTCTGTAATAAATCCACCCGATACTGATAGGGCAGTGCAGACGAAACCACCTATTACAAGTGCAATCATAATTCCTTCTGTGCCGGATACACCGATTTGGACAAGTACTATGGATGTTAGAATTAGTGTTACGAGTGTCATCCCTGAGACCGGGTTTGTGCCGACCGTTGCAATGGCAAGTGCTGCCACTGTGGTAAATAAAAATGAGATTATAAAAGCAATTATAGTTCCTATTATACCAACTTTAATCCCGGCTACTGTTGAGAAGAAGACGAGTGCAAGTACAAATACCATAAGAATTCCAAGAATAATAAGCTTCATCTTGATGTCCGATTGAGTCCTCTCTTCCTCCTCTGTATTACCCCCTTCTTTCTTATGAAATATCTCCTTAAATCCGAGTGAGAATGAACGTCCTATAGTCTTCAGATTTTTTATAATGCTGATAATTCCAGCTGCTGCAATGGCACCAATCCCAATAGGCCTTACAAAGTTTGAAAATATCTCCTGTGCCGACAACTCTGAGAGTGCCTTTGTGGCTGGTAGAATTGGAAAGTTTACAAATTGTGTGAGGTATCCAAGCAGTGGTACCATCACCCACCAGGCCATAAGTGAGCCTGCAACGATAATCGCGGCATATTTGAGACCTATGATATATCCGAGGCCTAAAAATAGTGCCTGCGCCTGTAATTTAAATACAATCTTCGTCTTGTCGTGAATAACCTTTCCAATCTCCCAGAGAGTGGTCTTAAGAGATGCGTTCCAGAGGTTGACTGGTTCTACAAGAAAGTCAAAGATTCCACCGATGAGCATGCTTGTAATGAGCACCTTTGCCTGATTCCCTCCGGCCTCACCGGAGACCAGAATCTCAGTAGTAGCAGTTGCCTCAGGGAATGGGAGATGTCCGTGCTGCTCTACACAAAAATATTTTCTAAGAGGTATAAGGAATAATACACCGAGCCACCCTCCAAATAGAGATGCTAAAAATGTGTGATATAACTTTGGCTCAACCCCTTTAATCATAAATAGGGCTGGGATTGTAAAGATGGCTCCTGCTACCACCACACCAGAGGCAGCACCTATACTTTGGATGATTACATTTTCAAGGATGGTAGATTTTCTTGAGAACAGACCGGAGAAACCCACTGCAAGTATTGCTATAGGTATAGCAGCCTCAAAGACCTGCCCTGCCTTCAATCCCGAATATGCACAGGCAAAGGAGAAGACTATAGCCATAATTATTCCAAAGATTACAGAGCGAGGAGTAATTTCAGCTATTTTCTCTGAGGCTGGAATAATTGGGACATATTTCTCTCCATCTTTTAGTACTGTATAGGCGTTTGCTGGAAGAGACTTCTTGCTGCTTTCCATAGTTACTCCTTTATAAGGTTGAGTAAGAGATTGATTATATTTTTTTACTCTCTAAGTCAATATTTTTAGGCAGATGTTATGACTTAATTTTATTTTGGAAAGATGTAATCTTTTTTCAAAGTTAATTTCTGACTCTTATTCTCTCCATAGATTGTCATTTCTATTTCATCAAAATCCTTATTTTTATGATTGTATTCTAATCTTGAAACTGGATTCTGTTCTATTACATCCTGAACCCTGAGCAACAACTTCTTCCTTTCAATGACTCTGTTGGCCTTTTTAAGTCGCAACTCTACATTAAAGAATAACCTCAAAGGAATTTTTGGTCCGTCCTGTAGGTTATTTGAATAGAGATGTATGATGATTTTATCTCTCGTAAAAGAGAGATTCATATCGCTGAAATCTTTATATTCAAAATATCCCTTAAATGTATAATCCAGTTTATAAATAGCCCCATCGTTCCTGTCATATATCTTCTCAATCTTTATTGATTCACCACCTGTTATCTCATCAAATCTATTTTTAAGTGGTAAGTTTAATACTACAACATATTTAATACCAAGTGCCTTAAATAGATTTAATGTATTTTGTGAAGATGGCTCTCTCTCTATCTCTTCAACTCTCTTATTTAAAAAGTGTGTATATCCAGTAAAAGATGTGTATACAGGTTTATTGATAATAGAGGCGTATAGTATGTGTGAATATGTCTCTCTGAGTGGGAAGAAGATAACAGCACCATCTTCCAGATATTTAAGTCTTTTTAAGATTTCGGGTGGTTTTGAAAATAGGTTGTATTTGATGATTGGGACTTTACTACTGTATTCTATGACAATCGGTATAAAGAGGATTGTGAAGATAGTTAGTTTAATAATTCTATTCTTAAATCTATCAAGGAAGACAAAAGTTGAACCAGCAAATAGAGATATGCTTAAAACGATAAATATGTAAAATCTCATCGGTACCCTTGTTCCGTCAAAGGCGGGGAAATATTGATAAAAAAATCTATATAAGAAGCCATAGTTAAAATGAAGGGATTTATAATTGATAGATGGCTCCGGTCCGGCTATAATCAGAAATGATATTGTCATCAGGATAATGAAGATAATTTTATATATGTTGTTAAGACCATATCCAATTATGCCAGCGATTGCTAAAAGAGATACAGAGATACCAAGAAAGAATGAGCCTTCATTTATATCAAGAAATTTAAAGTGTGTGGAGTGGATTTGATTAATTCGGTTAATCCCTATCAGGTTCTTTATGTCTGGCAGTGAGGCGATAGTACTGATATCTCTCTGTAATCCAAATGCCTCTCTCAATTCTATGTATGGAAGTAAGAAAGGAAGGAGCGTAATTATTGCGATAACTATGATGAGGATTGAGAGTAGATGGAGTCTAATTTTAAATATCCTGCCTCTTAAGATAGCATACGGAATGCCAATTGTAAGCATTGTGATTGCAAGATAGACTACATAATACATATTCATCAAAGATTGTATTATTATGAATACCGAAAGCAAGAGTGCATCTCTCATTTTTAGGTTGTCAATAAATCTTATCAAGAAGAGGAAGCAGATGGGGAAGAATCCAGAGTAGAGTGTCTGAATGTGTCCGATCTGCCCAAATCTGTGAGGGACAAATGTATAAATAAATCCAGCCACAAATGATGCGAATTTATTATTTGTCAGTTTATATGTCAAAAGATATGTTCCAAACCCTGCTATGACAAAGGATAAAAGATATAGTATGTTATAAACAGTCAATGGATTTCTAAAAAGGATATAGAATGGTAATCCAAGAATTGCCTCTCCAGTTAGGTGTTCTGAAAATGCGAGTGCATTTTTGTATGGGAACATTACATTTGCATTAAAATAATTGCTGATATTTAGATGTATCATCTGCTCCATATCCCACCAGAGTGTCCAGATATTTAAGAGTGGGTCTCCCAGATCAGAAGGGACAGACTCGTTTAGATCTATGATAAGAGGGTATGTAAATATGACTGTGAAGATGAAATATATTAATACCACAAGAATAATTTGAGTTATATGATTGGAGAATAATGTTGATATTCTTTTGAGAGAACCCATATAAATCTATAACAGACTATCATAATCCTCAATTTTTTTCTATATCATACTTCTTCTGTCCAAATTCAGTATATATCTGTCCAAAATAAATAACACAAAAGCATTAAATTTTTAAGAGGGGCTTTCTATAAATATGTGCCTCCTTAGTTTTTAGATAAATTCTACAATCGCTTAAAGATGAATTAATGTATTTATCTCTTAGGGGTAATTAGTGGCAATGTTATCCAATTAATCTGGATTGACTCATCCATTAAGAGGACTTATCCTATCAATTAAGGCGAACAGAGGTGTGCAATAACACAACGGGGGGAGGTAATAATGCTTCTTATAAGCCTCCCTGTGCGGCGGCAGACTGGCCTGTTGTGCCAGATATGTAGAGACTAAGATAGAAGGGTATATAAGCTGTAAGGCATTTAAATTGGTAATGAGGAGAAGTAGGTAAGCAGATTCTGAAAATGTGAATCTATCCTTCCAGAATCCTTATTTTACTAATCCTTAATTTATCAGCGAAGATTATTCTGGACAGCGGTGATATATACACAAATCTTTTTTGTTCATCCACACAGCCATGCTTCAATTCTATATAATTTGGTATGTAATCTAAATATTCGTCGTCGGCTTTGAAACATCTTATGGTTCTTACCTCAACCTAATTACAAAAAAATTCTTTACCTGCATTTTTTTGGTATAATTCCAGATATGAAAGTTAGAAAGGAAATAGGATTGATGAAAACCATTTT
>JBMFOP010000008.1:46351-46642 GCA_049969675.1 Myxococcota bacterium
CTCCCAGTTCTCTCCCAAACCAATTTACAAAATAATTCTTGACTTGTTTTTTTGGTATAATTTTTAATATGAAAAGTGAGAAAAAACAGAATTCAGAAATACTTTTCAAGGAGGAGAAAAATGAATTGGAAGAGGGCATATCTTTTATTTTCAGTTGTTATCTTTTATTCGTTTAATCTGTATGCTGGATATCTAAAGGTTAAAAGAGTGGAAAATACCTGTGATGTTGAACATTATCCAGATTGTTATCGTAACATTCCTTACTCAAATGTTTTTGAGTGTTAAGATTGT
>JBMFOP010000009.1:0-43587 GCA_049969675.1 Myxococcota bacterium
TTCCATTGGTCAGAGGCGAGTGCATTATTTGTGCTGAAAATTAGAGGTGGATATTTCTATAACAGATTTGATGTTTATTGAAAGATGAAGGATATACCTTTTGGAGATTGAAGGTAAAGCAGAAGATTTATGAGATGTGAAGAATTTAAGAAAAAAGGATTGCCAAAAATATAATTTCAGGTATATTTTATAAATAGTTTATTGAGGCAAATTTGAGTATATATTCAATAGGTCAACTATTTGTTACGCTACAAAATATTTAATGGATAGAAGTGGAGTTATTTTTATTAGTATTGATGATCATGAGCAAAGCAAGCTTACATCTTTACTCATTGAAATTTTTGGAGAAGAAAATTTTGTTAATCAAATCATTTGGCAAAAGAAATATTCACCTCAAAATGATGCCAAATGGCTTTCTGGCAATCATGATCTTATAACTTGCGTTGCGAAAAATAAGGAACTTTGGAGGCAAACACTTTTAGAAAGAACCGAAGAACAGAATGCAAGATATCGGAATCCAGATAATGGTCCAAGGGGGCCGTGGAAGTCAAGCGGGCTTGATGTAAAAACCTATTCTTCTGAATTTATGTTCCTAATGAAAATGCGTTAAAGAAAGTAAAAAAAATCTGTACTACTATGCCCGTAATTCCTGAGCCCGAATTGTTCTTTCTCCCTTCTCGTAGAATTCCCCTTACAGGCAATCTTTCACTTGTTGAGGGCGATATGTTCTTTTCAAGAATGCAAACTCTTACAATCAGTGTTAATACAATTGGGGTTATGGGAAAAGGTCTTGCTTTAAGAGCTAAATATCAGTTTCCTGATGTTTATGTGAAATATCAGGACCTATGTAAGGATAAGATTCTGCGGATGGGCAAACCTTATTTATACAAAAGAGAAGGGTCTTTGGATTTTATATTAACTGATGAAGCAGAGAAATTAACCAATTTAAATTTACAGACCTGGTTTTTACTTTTCCCCACAAAAACTGATTGGAGAAAAATAGCAGACCTAAAAGGCATAGAAGAAGGATTAAAATGGCTTGTTGCTCAATATAAAGCGGAAGGTATAAAATCATTGGCAATTCCTGCATTAGGTTGTGGTCTTGGATGGTTACCATGGGGGATAGTAGGACCTATACTTTGTACTTATCTTAGTCAGTTAGATATTCCAGTGAGTTTATACCTACCTATAGAAAGAAAGGTTCCAGAAGAACAATTGAAGCTAGACTTTCTTATTAGGAATCATCTATGAATCTTTATCTCCAAAACATCATAGACGATATTTCTTTTGAAAACTTGCCACCAAAGTGGCAGTGATTTGACCTGCCTTATGGAGGTCGCTCACAGACAGGCGCGCAGACAGGTTTTGCCTGGTTTTCAAAGGACGGGACACTTTTTAATTTTGATTGGCTTTATCTTCTCTTTAGAATTTATTAGCAACCACCCAGAGTTCGCTTCTGCTTCTTCTTGACAGGTCCCTGAGATTTATTTTTCTTTATTAACTCCAAAATCTCAGCCTTTGCCCTAATTCTAAATCTATTTTTGAAATTCTCATCCAGTGTCTTTGGTTCTGAAAGAGGCTGATAGTTGATTATTTCATCTCTAAATGCCCTGAGTCCACCTTTTAAAATTTTGATACGCTTATACCCCATCTTAAGGGCAATGACTGCCATCTTCCTCTCAGTAAGTTCGTCCTCCGCTACAAATACATTCTCCATACCTTTATATCTTAAAAACTGCGCCGGCTCTTTTTCAAATAAATTATCCACAGTAAAGAGAGTGGACCTGGGCAGACTCCATTCATTAAACTCCTTCTCCTTTCTAAAATCTATAATCTGAATCCTGCCATCATACTTATCCATAAGTCTAAACGCAAGTTCATCCACAGCCATCTCTTCAACTGGATAATTCTTTACAAAGTTTTCGTCATTTGCAACTTTTAACAGTGTTGTCCTCTTCTCTGTAAATGAGATAGTTAATAAGAGGAGAACTATCCCGGTCGCTGTAATTATAAGATTTGTCTGATTCAGATTAATAAACTTCATCTCCTGCCTATTTACCTTCTTCTCTATGAGAGTAACGGCATAAAAAGCCATCAGTGCAACAGCAGTAATTAAAAAGGCAAATAGATTTGGAGAGATGCCAAGTGTATCTGATATCCTTGGACTTCCAAGATATGATGCCTTATAGAGCGATTCAAAGAGAGGATAACCTTCAGCAAAGATAAAAACGCCGATAAAAGCACCACCCACAAAGATCATTGCATCTATCTTCCCAATTGCAGCCGCACAGACGCTCGTTCCGGGGCAGAAACCTCCGAGTACAAAACCCAATCCCATAATCAGACCACCAACTATTGCAGACCAGATGAATGTGGGATTGATATATATTAGATTTATATCCAGAAGTCCAAAGTGCAAAAGTCCCAGAACACCTATCATTGCCACCACACCAGCAGTAAAAAATACCCTTAAGACTGTAAAATCATATCCATAAAAGAGTCCAACAAGCTTTTTGGATGTAGAAAATCCAGCCTGCTCAAGTATCATTCCAAATAAAATTCCAATGATAAGTGCAACAATATAATTGAGATTTGGACTGATAATATCAGGAACTAGTGGTCCCATTATACAACTCCTTTAAAGCCAGAATTTTCTGAAAAAGTAGGCAAATCCGTATGCCCCACCAAAAATAGAAACCATTACTAAAAGCCCACCGGTTGACATCACTGCCATACCGGAGAGTGCGGCTCCGCTCGTACAGCCTCGTCCAAGTTGAGAACCTATCCCCCACAAAATCCCTCCAATCAAAGCACCCCATACCCTCATTCTGGTTGTGGCATTAGGACCCTTCTCAAATTTTAGGTCTAATCTATTGGATATCAAGCCAGAAATGAAGGCACCTATCAATACACCAACTACCTCAAAGACCAGCCAGTTCATAAGTGGACTTTGGCCTTCATGCTCTTTTGAATATTCCTGATAAAACTTTGTATTTGATGTATGTGAAGGTGCAATACTCTCAATAGCCGCAACTGTAAAGCTCTTAATCGCCCCACTCGCCCCGAGTCCTCTCCCTGTAATATAGATTGTGGCTACGAGAAGTAATCCTAACAATAATCCTGCAAGATAAGGATTCATATAATTTTTCTCTTCCATATTACACCTCACTTCCTTTAGTTTCGCCCTCTTTATTATCCTCCTCTATCTCTTCGTATCCGGTGAGCATAGCCTTCAGATTTGAAGTAATCGTGGTGCCAGTTGTAATGAGATAGAGGTGCACAATAACAAATGCCACCATCAATAAGGCTGCTGCGGTATGAATAATTGCTATGACTTTAAGTGAACTGATATTAATTGCCTCAATACCATAACGGGTGGGGTACCTATAAAACATATAGAGGATTCCTGATATAACACTCGCGGGAATAAGAATAATTTTCAATCCAAAGTAGGTCAATCTCTGAAGGGGATTGAGTTTACTGAGTAAAGTCTTTCGGGTCGGATGCGGGGCATTTCTAAAGATTCCAAAGAGATAGTAGTCAAGCTGTGCCCTTATATTCTTCAAAGTTGGGATATATTGCTTGTATTCTCCAGTAGTAAAATGCCAGAATATTGCAAATATGGTTAGTGCAAGGAAGAGATATGCCGCTATATTATGATAGGTAACAGCCTCTTTAAATCCAAGAAAAGAGTATGTCCCGTGAATCTCAAAACCAGTAAATATCAGAAAGAATATCAGGAGTGCCTGCATCCAGTGCCAGAACCTTTCAAAGCCTTTATATATAAGAACATACTTCTTCATCTCACTCTCCTCCTGTAGTAATTGGAGACTATTCTTCCGCCACCGTGGAGAATTACGCCAAAGAGTGCAAGGAATATCAATATAGTTCCTCCGGTATCTACGAGTGGCACATAGTCTCTTCCGGGTATATAAAAATCTTTGAGATTTGCTATCCTTGAACCATTTCTTGTATGACACTCCTTACAGCTGACAGATTTATCTTTTGTAGAGACCATATGATTTACTGGCCAGTACATCTTTGTCTCTATAAAATCCACTTTCCCACTGAATGGTAATCCATTCTCCTTCATACCAATCTCTGACGCCTTTACCCAATCAAAATCTTTCCAGAAGGCACCAGCCCCTTTATCCTCGGCATATAGTTTTGGCATAATCAGGAGATTTGTCTCCGGGTCGTAAGGCTGTCTTGCTGTGTGAATCTTAACTGGAATAATCTTTGAATTTTCATCATTATAAGAACCGAGTAGTGGATTGAGTACAAGTGGAGACTTTGGATCCTTAATCTTATCTCCCAATAAATAATGTGTTGCAGTTCCATTAAACCAGATATAATCAGGCTTCAGATTCTTTCCCCAGACAAATGAGCCCTTGATTGACATATATATATGATTCCCATCTGCATCCTCCTCAGTGTATGGCTCGCCATCTTTTAATTTACCAGCAGTTGACCAGTCCCAATAAATCTTTGTAGAATTTACCTTTGCATATACCGGGATGTGACAGGCCTGGCAGGATACTTTCAGGCTATGTTCATTTATAACATCCTCCTTGTGTGGCATTGATGAGTGACAGTCCTCACAGCTTACTCGCTCTCTATTCATAGAACATATTGAATAGAGCTTCCCAAATATATTGTGCTCCTTTGTCTTATGACAATCAACACATTGTAGATTTACACCATCTGTCCCCATATGCACATCCACATCACGACTCGGTTCAAACTGTGCCATCTCAAGGTCTCCATGTTTAACATTATTTCCACCGCCACCATAGAAATGACAGACCCCACAGGTGCTCCTTTTCGGTCTACCAATATTTTGTGAAATATTCTTAAAATCAAGCGTCTTAACCGGCTCTCCACCCTTTTCCGGAGCTTTCATATAAGTCTCCGTATTATCGTGACAGACCATACAATCTATATTTGTGGGATCAGTAAAGATATTACCATTATTATCAAGCCCAAGTCCAACGTGGCATTTGGCACAACTCTTCTCATTACCATGGGATGCAATACAGTAGTTGTTGATGGCGTTCTTCTTTCCGATGAAAACAATTCCACGACCTTTCATATATCCTGAACGTTCCCAGTTGTAATGATTTGAATTCATAATCTCCTGAGCAGTAAGATTATGACATCTCTCGCAGGCTTTAGTAACATCCCTTGCCTCTGAAAAATCTTTATTTAATTCCTCAAACTTGCTGTGGTCAGCCTTCTTCTTAAATTCTCTTCTTGCATATTTCTCTTTGAGTTTTATTATCTCTGGCTTTTCAATATCATTACTCTTGAGTATCCCATACACAATTGCAAGGAAGAGCCCAAATGCTGTAAGTGATAAGAGAATATTTCTCATATTTTATCTCCCAATTCAAGAAATGATATTTATATAACCTGTTCTTTGCATAATTCCTTTATCCCTTTTATGAGCTTAATTATTCTTCGGTTCTTAATAGAATAAAACACCTTATTTCCATCTTTGTTGCTTATAAGGATTCCATTATCTTCAAGTATCCTTAAATGTTGAGATATATTACCCATCGTAGTTCCAGTCATTTCCACAAGCTCTCCTACACTCTTTTCTCCATCAATCAATTTGCAGACAATCAGAAGCCTGATTGGTGAAGAAAGGGCATTAATAATCTTTGCCACTCTCTTCGCATCTTCTATCTCATCTAAACCACTATCTCCAAACATATTTAGCATTTTAGCAAATACTAAAACACTCTGTCAACAAATAAAATTAAAAATTTTAATTCTACAAAGCTCAATGCAGATTTTAATTCACAGCCATCAATTAACTTTAAACTGGCAAAGGATATCGTCCTCTTAAATACTGAGGCAAAACTAACTCTGAAGACTGATGAAGCTTTTAGACTCTACATAGAAATTCCCTATATTGTTGATACCTTTGAAAATGGTTTTTGGGGAAGACACACAGATATGAAACAGATATAGGTACCAATTTTGTATTTGGTGGAGAGTTTGTAATAAAAGATAGAGTAACCATCTCTACTGGATTTATGGGCGATTTGTTTGAGATAGGAGAGCAGAATCTCATCCATAAAGATGGTGGAGACGGTTGTGGGATGGAAATCTCCCTTAAGATTAGGTATTGTTTTCTAATTGATATTATTTGACACACCCCTTTTTGCAGGTATTATCACGCTGTATTACCAGAGGAGATAGCAATCCATTATGAGTTCAGGTGTCTTACTCGGTATTCTCACAGCACTATTGACAAGTGGAGCAGATGCCCTCTCCAAGAAGGCATCAACAAAGGAATCTGCCTATGTAGTCTCTATGTCCAGATGGCTATTTGCCCTTCCGGTTCTACTAATACTAAATTACAAATCAATTGTATTACCAGAAGTAAATCTGGAGGCGATATTCTACTTAATACTTGTTGCCCCTCTTGAACTGATTGCGATGATTCTTTATATAAAGGCAATATCCCGCTACGAACTATCCCTGGTAGTACCACTTCTCTCTCTAACACCGTTATTGCTACTGATTACCGGTTATATCTTCCTTGGGGAGAAGGTAAGTATATACGGCATTCTTGGTGTCTTTCTGATTGTCGCAGGTATATATTTAATGAATGTTGAAAGATACAAAGATGGAATCCTTGAGCCATTTGAGAATATATTGAGGAACCGTGGGGCTGTTTATGTAATTATCGTTGCCCTGATTTACACAATTACTTCTACGATTGGCAAGAGGATAGTGTCACTTGTAGGACCTTCATTTATGAGTTTCTGGTATCTTGCATCCCTTACAATAGTCCTCTCCATCTTCATCATCATAAAAGGTGAATCAGTCTTACCCTCACTCAAAAATAATTTTTTTCTCAATATAGCCATAGGGACATTCGTCGGTCTTGCCGCATATACCCTCTTCTCTTCTTATGAACTCATTCCAGTCTCTTATGCTATCGCCCTGAAGAGGACCGCTATTCTATTCTCAGTATTGTGGGGTAGAATCTTCTTTAATGAATCAGACTTTGGAAAGAGGGTCTTCGGGAGTCTGATAGTGCTTCTGGGTGTTATTCTTATCGTTGTAATGGCTTAAATCTCCTGTGAATCCATAGCCATTGGTCTGGATATCTTCTTATAAACTCCTCAAGAATCAGATTCATACGGTCCATTGAATCTCTAATCCCCTTTTCAGAATCATCCTTTGGTCTCTCCGCCTCATAGGCTATTACCTCAAAATTCTTCTCTTTGACTCTCCTTATAAATACTGGAATTATTGGAAGTCCTGTCCTGATAGAGAGTATCTGCGGTGCAAATGTGGTATTGACTTCCTGATTGAAGAAAACTGCTGGCCTTCCATGTCGGGGTGGCATATTCTGGTCTATGGCTATACCGAGGAATCCGCCTCCTCTTAAAAATCTACACATCCCGGCAATTGAACTATTCTGATAAAAGACCACCTCTCCTCTTGAATCTCTAATATTCTCAAGGAATTTCATAATTGGTGAAAAAGAACTCCTTCGTGAGATCAAACCAAGTCTCAGATTCTTAAGCCCTGCTGCCCTCTCAAGAACATCCCAATTACCTGTATGTGCCGTCACCACTATTGCACCACTTTGAATATGGCTTTCTATCTGCTCAAAATTCTTAAAATCTATATTTACTCCTCTCTGAGAGATAAACTCCAGAAAAGATGTAGTAATATTTATCAATGAATTTAGTGCTATCTTCTTTGCCTCACTCTCAGAGACTTTCAATGACAGCATTATATTTTGAATAGCCACCCCCCTTCTTATCCTTATAATATAAAACCAGAACAGGGCTAATAATTTTGCCAAAAAATAGAAGAATCTATCTGGAAGCTTTCTTAAAAAGAGACCTTTTATCTTAAAGAAGAGAATCAACAATCTCATTTAGCGATTTATCTCCACTTATAATCTTAAGATTAACTCTGAGAATATAGAGATTTTCAATCTGACTCATAACGGTCGTATCTCTTAGATAGTCCTTTTCTGTGGTAATTACAAAATTCGCCTTCTCTCTCCTGATCTTATCTTTTATCTTATCTATGTCTGATGAGGTATATCTGTGGTGGTCCCCAAAAGAGAGGTGACTTACCGGATTTATCCCAGACATTTTGAGCATCTCTACAAATCTATTATCTCTACCAATTCCACAAAAGGATATAACCTTTGCATTTAATAGTTTTGAAATATCTGCCTGTTGCATATCTTTAAGACAGATAAGTGAATCTATGTTGAACATAGAATATATAAATTTGAGAGATTTATTTATACTTAAAAACTCCTTCTCTATCTCTTCTGTCCCGTTATACTCCTTATGAGATACGAACCAGATAATATCTGCATAGTTCAATGCATCTCTGGATTCTCGCAATGGCCCCGCTGGCAGACACTCTCCATTTCCGAATCTATCATAAAAATCCACCACCACTATTTTAAGATCAGAGGTAATTTTTAAATATTGAAATGCATCGTCCAGAATACAGACATTTACGCCACCTTCAAAGATTGCCCTCTCAATCGCCTCTGCCTTATCTCTTGATGAATAGACGAGTGCATCCTTTGCCCTTACAAATAGCTCTATTGCCTCATCTCCAGCCTCCGGCCCCTCATTATTGCCTGCCACCCTCTTTGGAGTTCTCCTCCTGTGTTGTAAAGAACCATATCCTGAATGTATTATTCCCACTCTCAGCCCTTTTCTTAAGAATCTATCTGCCAGATTTATGACCACAGGGGTCTTCCCGGTCCCACCATAGGTCAGATTCCCCACTGTAATTGTGTAACAGCCCACCTGCTTACTCTTTAATATTTTTTTAGAGTAGATGCCTCTTCTAATCTTTGTAATGCCATTATAGATATAAGAGATTGGTCTCAGGATATTACGCGCAATACCTTTATTCTCTCCACTAAAGTGAAACTCCTCAATCTTCTTCCTTATACGACTCATATAATCTCATAGCCTCAAAAAGTATTATATCAGGAGAAATTGTACTTATACAACCAAAACTTTTCATAGCCCTGCATATTGCCGTTCCATACTCCGAACATGGTGCACAGGTGTAATCTGATTTTATCAACGAGATTCTATCTGAGCGAGGGAGCCAGCGATCGTGAGATGTAGAACTAAAGATGGCAACTGTCGGGACATTGAGGGCAGCGGCAATATGAAGTGGACCGGAATCAGGGGTAATCAGCACAGAGAGTGTAGCTATTCTATCAATCAGTGCATCTACTGTAGATGAAGTTGTATCTATAATATTTTTAAATCTGCAGGAGATTTCACGAGCCAGTTCACTGCTCAATTCAGTACCAATAAGTAGAATCTTAAATCCCTTTTGAGAAAGCTCAGAGACAATACTATAAATCTGTCTTCGCGTAAGTCTCTTTGATATATGCCCACCTTCAATATTAATTCCTATTATATCCCATCTCCTTCTCCGCTCATAGAATAAAAAATATCTCTTCTCTCGCATCTCAATCCCACAATTGTTGAGATAATTAGAATATAGTTCAAGAATGTTTGCCTCCTGATTTGCTATATTGCCATAGGAAGATTTATTAAATATATGGACTTCTCCTCTGGACTTTCTTAAGGCGATTATCCGCGAGAAGAGCTTATTCTGCAGGTCAAAGAGAATATCATATTGTCGCAGTTCTTTTTCCAGACGGATAGACTCATATAATCTCAATTCATTTCTATTTAATGTAATTACTCTGTTTACAAAGGGGTTTCTGTTCAAAACCGGACTATATCTTATATCAGTGAGAAAATCTATCTCTGCATCAGGATATCTATCACGAATAGCCTTTAATACAGCAGTTGATATTACCACATCGCCAAGAGAACTATATCTAATAATCAGAATATTCATAATACCTCAGAGCCGAAATCGGGATAAAAATAGCTCCTCAATATTTACAAAATCACCTCTCATCTTTTCTGTCTTTTCAGATATCATCTGAGAAAGGTGTCTCCTCTTCTCTTCATCATTTAATAGTTCTACTATACTATTATATAGCTCGTTCTCATCATTGACCATAATAAGTCCAAATCCGAGAAGCGACCTAACTATCTCCTCAAAATTCCTGACATATCTCCCTGTGATGACCGGAACCCCCCATACGGCTGGTTCCAATACATTGTGTCCACCTCTATCTGCAAGTGAACCGCCTACAAATGCCAGCCTTGCAAATGGATATATATAAAAAAGGTCGCCTATTGTATTAAGAACAATGATATCTGCATCCCTCGTTCTCTCAGTAAATTTACATACTCTCTGAGCGAGATTTAAGGCATTAAACCTCTTTATTATCTGCTCCACCCTCTCTATATGACGTGGTGCAAATATAATCCTGACTGATTCATCAACTTTTACAAGTCTATAAATTACACGGATAATCTCCTCCTCCTCCTCATAGTGAACAGAACCGAAGACAATCATCCTTGAGATGTTGCCAAATCTCTTCTGAATCTCATCAGGTATTCCTTTATCTTTCATATCAAATACATTCTTATATTTTGTGTTTGTACTGATGAGCAGGTGACTCTCATCAACTCCCAGATATCTTGCCATCTCGTATGACTCAGAATTTCTTAGGATCATCAATTCATATTTTAAGAATGGATTGGAACTTATCATTGCAAGAAATTTATAATAAAGTACCTTCTCTCTCTTAATATTCCCATTTATCAAGACTATCCTTGCCCCAAATCTATATGACCTGTCAATAAGCACAGGCCAGAATTCAGAGGACTCCACAAGCAGCACTTTTGGTCTATATTTTTTTAAGAAATTGTTTACTGATATAAAGATGTCAAAAGGGAGATAACTAAATATCACATCAGAAGGCAGGTATCTTAAGACAATATCCCTCCCACTCTCTGTATTTGAAGTAATAAGGATATTATATCTATCTCTGTATTTGCTGTAGAATAGGTCTATAATCGGCTTGATTGAAAGTATATCACCAGCAGAAGCCCCGTGAAACCAGATTGATTCTCTCTCTGCTTCATCAAGGCGGTTGAAAAATAATCTCTTAAAGACAGTACTTCTGACCCTTGAAAAGAGGAAGAGAAATGGGAAGAAGAGAATAAAGAGAATCAGGAATACAATTTCATATACCCTAATCATTCTTTTATAATGTCCTCATACCATTCAGAATTGAGTAGATATCATCAACGGATTTAATATAACCTGTCATCTCGGGGACTGCAAATATATCTGTATTCTCTCTATAACGAGAGGCAAATTCCTCTATCTTCTTGAAAACCTCAGACCTTGTCAATATATGACTCTTTAGATACTTTTGAACAATTCTTTTAAGCCTTTCATCCTGTATACCCTCTATCTGTCCCTGAATGAATTGTTCTGATATATCCTCTATCTTACAAAGTTGTCTACCACCACAGGCAGAGCAGAGACGGTTTATCAGTATACCATCCAGTTGATAATTTAAATTCGCAAGATACTCTGAGAGGATATCTGTATTGTGGAATGAGACATCATTTGGCAGCGTGACAATAAAGAATCCACACCTCTTTGAGGCATAAAATCTCTTGATAAATGAAGCCCTCTGCCTGAATCCCTGTAGCAGAGGAGACAGGAGATTTACAAATTTTATTAATTCCGAAAGCATCTCCATACCGGTAAATCTGGCAATATTTTTAAGAATAAATATCTCCTTTTTCATTATGTAGTTTATTGGTGAGCTTCCAATATCTATATATTGAATGAGTGAAAGAATAAAATCATTTGAGAGGAGGTCAATAACCCTGTTTGATGCCTCAAGATATGAGATGGCATATATGGAGGGAGGCGAATCTACAACAATCATATCATAGTCCTGAACATTCATCATATGATATATCATCTCTGAGGCGATATATTCATCAAACCCCGGAAAATAATCTTTAAGATAATTATTGAATCTGTTGTTTATAATCTTCCTGTATGTCTTCTCTGAGGCATATCTCCTGAGCAACATATCCCACGATTTTGCCACATCTATCATCATTGCAAATATTCCAAACTCCTTTACATAACTGATATCCTGGTTGGGATTTATCCTCAATGTGTCCATCAATCTCTTTGAAGGGTCTATGGTTATAACAAGGGTCTTCTTCCCCAATCTGGATGCAGCAATCCCGAGCACAACTGAGAGTGTGGTCTTCCCCACCCCTCCAGAGCCGAGTGTCTGCATAAGTGTCCTGTTTGCTACAATCTCTTTAAGCTTGCTATTCAATGGCTCTCTCCAGATGAGCAGCAATATCTTTGATGAGGGAGACCGTATTAAAATTATTCTCCAGAGTCGGAATAGCAATAACCCTTCTATCACTCTCAGGTATATTCTTCAAAAGTCTTTTAAACTCCTCATCCTTATATCTATTCTCTAAAATCTTCTTATTAATACAATCTCTGAACATATCAGGGATAAAAGAGAGATTCTGGCTCATATAATCAAGCTCTTCGTTCACAATTTGCTCATATTGATTTACAAAGAATATCCCAAACTTAATGGATAGTCTTCTGTGTATTGTATTGTATATCTCCAATGCCTCATTTACCGGAGTCTCCTCACAGGTAGTTACAATATGAACAGAGGTCATATCTCTATCTGTCAACATCTTTTCAATATCAATTGCCCTATCACGAAGTGGACCTGACGGTGCCGCATCATTTATTATATGTGGGAGATTAAGCATTGAAATCGCCATACCTGTAGAAGGTGCATCAACCACTATGTAATCGTAAATATAATTGCCAGTTTTATCTTTTGATGTGCAATAGTACCAGAGTTTTCCAATGAGCAACAAGAAAGAGAGAGAAGGCATCGCCTTTATTGAACTCCTGACCATCTTATCTTCAAACACGAGTTTATAAACGCTCTTTAATTTTAATATCATCAGTCCATACTCTTCAAGAGCGGATTTCGGTTCTATATAAATATAATCTATTGCCGGGAGGTTATCTCTAATTCTGATAAAAAACTCTGAGCCCTTATCCTGTTCCATCTCAATCGGGCTCATCTGGGCAAACAGGACCCTCTTTCTGGTCTTTTTGAGATATAGTGCCAGTGCAATTGAGATAACAGATTTGCCCACTCCACCCTTACCGGTAATCAAATGCAGTCTTGGACCATAAATAAAATCTTTAATAAATCCCGATGTTGCTCTTGTTTCCATCCCTATTCTTTCAATAGTGCCTTTATTGCTATTAGTATCAATATCGCCGCACCAAAGAATTGTGCAAATCTACCTATAAATCTATGCAGTAGTTCACCAAGTACAAAACCTCCTACTGTCATTATAAAACAGACACCTCCTACAATAATAGAAGTCAACAGAATCGCCTCATTGAATACAGTGAATGCAAGCCCAACAAGTAATGCATCAATGCTTGTAGCAAATGCCAGATAGATAATTCTTATTCTATCAGTCTCAAAGCAGACCTCCTCACCTCTTATACCCTCAATTATCATCTTAACTGAAATTGCTACCAGAAGAGATGCGGCAAAGACCTTTGTATAGCCGTAGATTAGATTTACTATTATTCCTCCCATAAGATTGCCGATTAAGATCATCACCATCTGAAAGAGTCCAAAGTAGAGCCCGAGTTCCAGCATCAGTCTCCTGTTCTTCGGTGAAGAGAGTCCATAACAGGATGAGACAGCCAGACAGTCCATGGATAACGCTACACCGGTTGAGATGGCAAGTAGAATCATTACTTTTCTTCCCAATCAAGAAGTCTCTTCTCTTTTTCAAGTCTCTTTATCTCCGTAATGTCCTGAGAGACTTCAAGTGTCCCCAGATATCTGCCATCCACATCACGAACTGCAAAATACCTTATATGAATATCCCTGCCATTGAGTTTAATATAGAATTCCGCTACATCCTTTTTATTTTCTTTAAATGCCCTCAGAATCTTTTCAACGATATGAACTGACTTCGGGGGATGACATTTCTGGACCTTTCTCCCAATGACCCCCGGGCTCCTCGGAAATATCCTATCTTTCGTATCAGAATAGTATTTAACCTCGTCATTTTCGTCTACAAATGAAATGTCCACAGGAAGTGTCTTTAATATACAATCTATCTGTTTAGAATTCAGTCTGCCTGTTGAGAGATTTAAGAGTCCATCCACATCAACTATCTCCTTTTTAGATTTGATATCAATTAAATCTTCAACATTAATAAAAGAGAATCCTATCTCCTTCTCCCCTCTCTTGATCTCCTCCCATTCGGAATCAGATAATAGTCTTAAAGAAGTTGGATACAGGATATTCTCCTCTTTGTATATCATCTCGGTGATTGCAAGGAGAAGCGAGGGGACCTCTTTCTCAATATAAGATGTATCGGTGGATTCAATTGCCTTTATCAGGTCTTTGATCTTTTTCCTGATTTCGTCGTGTATCCCCCACATAACCTGTGATGGACCTGTAAAATTATGTCTCTCAAGATAAGGGAATAGTTGATTCTCCTTTCTCAGATAGTGATAATTGATATCCTGTAGTTCAGATATCTGTTCTTTAAGTCTATTCAGAAGCCCCGAATCTTTACTATCAAGAAATTTTGTAAATATATCCTGTATCTTTGAAACCCTCTCAGATATCGCTTTATTTTCAAGTAAATATAGATACAATGGGTGGTTCTGAGGGACTTCAATTGGTGATTTCTTATCCAGCAGGTCTTTAAATACATTTACATGAATATCGCACAACCTTTGAATCTCGCTCACCGGCATACCTTCTGCAATTAATCTCTCCTCCATTGCTGCAATCTCAGAGGCATCAAGGTCTTTTATAAGTTCATTAAATTTCTTCTTCACCTCTTGAACTGGCACACCATTGTGAAGTTCTCTAATGATCTCCTTCAATCTCTCCTGCTTCTCGCCCTGAATAATCTTATCTCCACCTTCAATCCCTTTATGCCTATCTATCTCAGCTTTAATATCCTCAATCAATTTCTTTACATCTACACCGGCAATACCAGCAGCCATCTGCAATGTCGCCACTCTACCGATAGTATTTCTCGTAATAGGATTTTTAAGCGCTGAAAACTTTGAATTATAAGATACCAGAAAATCCATTAAAAATGGATATTGCTCAATTAATCCCAGAACTTTTGAATTTTCATTTATCTCCATAGATACCGCCTATTATGATGTCTCTTTTCTGCCTCTCATATTCTTTATAATTTCCAGAGATATGAGATAAAGAGTGGTTATATAAAAGACCCATAAGATTAAGACAACCAGCGCCGAGATACCGCCGTAGAAGAGGGTCATTTTTGTAATATTTTTGAGGTAATACCCATAAAATATCTTTGCAAGCATAAAGAAAAATGTAAAGAAGACTCCGGCCTTTGAGATATTTTCCACTCCCACCTTTACTGGAACTAAAAGGTATGTAATCACAACATAGGAAAAGAAGATAAGGACCACCGGTATTACAGTGCTAAATAAAATATTCCCTTTATAAAGTGTCACAAACTTATATATATCAGGGAAGTTGTGCACTAGTAAATTTGAGACGAAGGATGTAATCGCAAGAAAGAGGGCAAGTAGAATGCCCGCTCCTATGAATATCGCTATTGTCAGAATCTTTGCCAGAACAAAATGCGCCTTCTGCATATTAAAGATAGTCCTTGCCGCCTGAATAAGAGACTCAGCAACAGCGGTTGAGGAGAGCATAAGTGTTATTATCCCTGCAATGCCTACACTCTTTGAACTCTTGATAATCTTCGTCAACTCAATTATGATACTATCAGGCATAAAAGGCAGGACCTCTTTAATGTATTTAAATAATTGCGAAGAGATATCCGAAATATTAATCCCTTTATACACAAAACCCAGTGTCTGAACCGAGACATATACTATGAGCAATATCACAGGGAAGAAGCTTACCAGAAAATAGAAAGAGGTAGCAGCGGCATATATCATACCATTATCTTTTATAAGGTCTATTAACGATTTATATAGTAGTTTTATTGCCCCAAAGATTTTACTGATTATTTTCATCAAGCTCCCTAAAAAGCCTATGTGCAGTTTGAATATCTCTCTCTATAGCCTCTCTGAGTTCCTCTATGCTACCAAATCGCAATTCGGGTCTAATAAATCTCAAAAATTCAACTTTGATCTTTTTGCCGTAAAGTTCCCCATTAAAATCAAAGATATGTGTCTCCAGCATAGTAACATTCTGATTATGCGATGTCTTTCCGATATTTGAAATAGATTTTAATTTTGAACCCTCAACCTCAGTTATGGTCAGATATACACCCTCCCGCGGGAGAAGTCTATCTCTTAAAGATATATTCGCAGTAGCCACCCCAATGGTACTTCCAATCATCTTCCCTCTGACTACCTCCTGGCAAATATAATATCGCCTACCGAGAAGTTGATTGGCAATCTCAATATTACCCTCCTGCAAAAGATTTCTTATCTTCGTAGAACTTATCCTCATACCATTTAATGTCTGCAAATCCATTACTTCAATAAATGTCCCGGTCCTTCTTCCAAACTCTCTGAGATCTTCCTGATTTGCCGATTTATTCCGTGAAAAGCTAAAATCAAAGCCTACAAATATCGCCCTTGCACCAAGACCCCCTAAGTATTTATATAAGAAATCCTGCGTGGATAGAGACGCAAACCCCTCATCAAATCTCTGTTCAACCAGAATATCAACACCAAGTTTAGATATCTCCTCAATCTTCTCCTCATAACTCATAATCAGGTGAGGAGATTTGAATCTATCAAAGAGGTGAGCCGTGTGTGGTCTGAATGTAAGTATTAGAGATTTCATATGTGAGTTCTTTGCAAAATCCACCATTCTCCTGATCAATCTCTGATGCGCTATGTGGACACCATCAAAATTTCCAATTGCAACTGCCGTTTCAAATGGCAATTTAAGGTCTTTATCTTCTGATTTAATATATTCCATAATCTCTTCATTTCCCTTAAAATCAATAATGTTTTCTTGACAACAGGGTCATATAAGGTTAACTTATACAACAGGTGAGTATTACATAATTGGAGTCAAAAATGCAAGACGAAAAGAACAATCAGCCAGTAATATTAAATTTAACCCCTGTCAATGATTCTATCTCTCAATTTATTCAACTTCAAACTGGTATCCTATCTGAACAGGAGATGTTTATCCCATCAGACTCTATCCTGCCAGCAGGAACCCGTATAAAGGTTGAGTACAGACTCAGGTCGTTTGGACAGAAGGAAAATGTCAAAATAATAGATGCTGTTTGTGAGGTAATCGGTCCTGAAGTAGATTCTGAAAAGGGGAGAAGAGGTGTAAGAGTAAAATTCCTAAAACTCAGCCCCACATCTCAGATGCTAATTCAAAAACTCCTTGAGAAGATAAAGGCTGCAAAACCCTCATCAGGAGAGAGGAAGGTAGTTGAACAGAAGAGTGATGCCGCCAGAGAAGAGCCAAAGGTTAAAGTTGAGGAACCAAAAGTTGAGGTCTCAGAACCTAAGCCCTCTATCTCAGAACCACAGGTTGAGATATCAGAGACAAAGGTTCATATTAAAGAGCCACAGGAAAAAGTTGTTGTTCAGGAACAGGCAATCCCCTCATTTAGTGATGTAATGGCAAAACTTGAAAAAGCACAGGAAAAGGAAGAACCAAAATTAGAGATTGAACAGAAGCCATCCTCTCTGGATGAGATTATGTCCAAAGGGATAGAGAAGCCAGAATCTAAGGAGATTAAAACAACCGACGATAAACAGGCTCAGTATATCTTTGAGTATCTCCCACCGGGTCAGCCATTAGAAGAAAATACAGGCATTGTAAAATTAAGGGAGATTGTCAGGTCCTCCGATATCTCATCAATGAAAAAGACATCTAAAATATGGATTCCAATTCTAATACTCCTGATTATCATTGCAGGCATTATAGGGTTCTTCTTTGCATTTCCACAGTATGCACCAAAGATATTTGTAAAGAGCCATGAGGTCTCAAAAGTTATAACAAAGCAGGATTTGACTCCGGAGGTACAACCTCAACCAACACCACCTCCCGCGCCAAGCCCGGTAGCGCCGCCCAGAGAGGAGAAGGGACCCATTGAAGAGAAGAGAGAGGTCAAAGAGGCAGAGAAGGAAGAAGAGAAGAAAGAGGAGAAGACCGCAGTTAAAGAGGAGAAGGTTCAGGAGCCAGAGATTCAACCACTTGCAGTAAAGGAGAAGAATAAGGAAGAGGGGGTAAAGATTATAACGGGCTCAAAGATAAAGAAGGAGAGGGAGAAGGAGAAGAAGATTCAGGAGGAGAAAGAGAAGAAGGCCGCTCAGGAGAAGGAAGAAAAGATGGCGACGAGAGAGAAGGCAGAGGCAGAAAACAAGAAGGCAAAGAAGGAGGCTCAGGCTGCTGAACCAGGTAAGATAATTATTCAGATCACTCCAACAGATGCAGACCTGACCGTCTTTATTGATGGGGCTCAGGCAGGGACAATGCCGACCATCACAAGGCAACTTCCTGCTGGAAGTCATACAATTAAAGTTGTGGCAGATGGATACAGCGATGAGGTGAGGAAGTTTGAGCTCTCAGAAGGAGAGACCAAAACCATAAAGATAAACTTGAAAGAGAAATAATTTTAATTTATATGTGGACATAAGGAGCAGATATATGAGTACAACAAAGAGAGTCATTTCAAAGACCGAGATATTAAAGGCACTTAACAATAGAGAAGAGTGTGTGTTGAGAATGAGGAATGGGATTCAGGCAGACCTTGAGATGGAACTGGAACTCAAGGCAAAGAATAATCCGCAACTTCAGGCTAAAATTGCAGAGATAGAGAAAGCCATTTTTGACGATATTCGTGAGATGATAAATGAGTATGAGAATAATCGCATTGAGAACCCTGCCAAGAGTAAAATCATAACTTCTCTGAAAAAGAAAAAATAGACTGGATAAAGATCTTCCATCCATTTCAAGAATCGTAAATCAGTATCAGACATCCATTGTCGCCATTTTTTTGACTATTTTATAGGATGCTATATACTCAATTAAGATCAGGGTCATAAGGAGAAAATAATGTCTATTAAGAGAGAAATTAGACAGACCGAGATAAAGAGAAAGAGAAAAGAAGAGAAGGACATTGCACTTGAACCTAAGGTTAAGAACAACCCCCACCTTGAGGCTGAGATAGAGAGGATAGAGAAAGGGATATTTGAAGAGATAAAGGAGATAATAGATAAATTTGAAAAAGAGAGAAGAGAGAAGACCAAATTCAAGATAATATCAGCCCTAAAATCAAAAGGATAAAGTAGATTTGACATCATCAAAGTATTGTGCGAGTATAATTTTATGAATTTCTGCAATATAAGGTATTTGAAATTATTTTTCCCCTTACTGATTATAGCATCTCCTTTTACACTATTTGCGAAGGACTTATTTATGAGTAGAATTACTATCAAACTCAGCAACTACGCAACACACATCTATATTGAGAAAGATGGCACAATCAAAGACTCCTCTTACAAAACGGTCGGATATATAAAAGCGGATGGGACATACAGTGACAGTTCGTATAGAACTAAGGGTTATCTCTCAAAAGACGGAACTATCAGGGATTCTTCATATAAGACAATTGGGTATTTTAAGGATAATACCATTAAAGACTTTTCATACAGGGCGATTGGCTATATTAAGTCTGGAACCATTCAGGATTCCTCATATAGAACAAAGGGCTATGCCGACGGGGCATCATCCACTGATTATAAATATATTGCAGCATATATATTGATATTTGAGCCAGATTTCTTCAAATAACTAAAACTATCACATCTCGTCTAATTTCACTTGACAAAGGCGATTTATTTTAGCAATAAAGCCATTACCACTTTAGGGAGGTAGTGTATGACACTTGAATTTGAATGTATAAATTGCGGTGCAGATTTTGAACTGGAATTCAATGATTTACTTGACAAACCGGAGAAATTAAAATGCCCCAACTGCGATATAAGGGCAGATGTTCACGCTGTTGAGGATATGATGGGCGCACTTGATGATGTATGTGCAAATGTAAAACATATTAGAAGAAAGTTCAGGGTCTCTTTTACCCTTGAGAGCGATGACCTTCCACCTCCTTATGGACCTGCAGATGAACACGAGGCTGACACTTTTGCAAATGAAAAGATAGAGGAGGAGACGGAGGAGGAAGATGAGTAATGGTGACACAGAGGCCAGAAGCCCTGATGTCATAACCCCCACAGCCTCTACGGAAGAGGAGAAGAAGATAGTCCTTTCACAGGGGGAGATACCGGATGTCTTATTTGTGGTGGTGCTTGAGAACGGGCTTATGTTCCCCGCCATGGTCCTCCCTCTGATACCATCAGATGAAAGGGCCCGTGCTGCCTTTGAGAGTGCAAATGGACAGAATAAATTTGTCGCCCTTCTACTTCAAAAAGACCCACACAAAGAAAAGTATGACCCTGAAAATATCCATACAATAGGAACGGCTGGTAAGATTCTTAAGGTTATAAAACTGCCAGACAATAATATCTCTGTAGTTGTACAGTGTGTGAGTAGAATCAAGGTTGAAAGATTCTTAAAGACCGAACCCGTTCCCATAGTAAAGATCAGCCCGTTAATAGATACCTTTGAGAGTACAGATGAAGTTGAGGCTCTGTGGAAGGCACTACAATCCAAAGTTCAGGAATATATTAAGAATAACCCCTCTATCCCGGATGAACTTGGTATGATAGCCTTAAATATTGAGGGGCCCTCAAGGCTGGCAGATTTTGTTGCTGCCAATCTAAATATCTCTCTCAGCGAAAAGCAGAAGATTCTGGAGACAATCGATGTTAAAGAGAGGGTCAGGCTCGTACTTGAATACATCACAAAAGAGTTGGAAATCTTAAAGCTCTCAAATAAAATTCAGGAGGAGATCAGACAGAAGATAGAGAAACATCAGAGGGATTACTTCTTAAGGGAACAATTAAAGGTAATTAGAAGAGAACTTGGTGAAGAGAAAGACGAGAAATCTCTCAATATAGAGAACTATCAGGAGAAGATTGCAAAGAAGAATCTCCCACAACTCGCAAAAGAGCGCGTGGATGAGGAATTAAGGAGATTATCACTTCTTCCACCGGATGCCGCAGAGTACAATGTAATCAAGACCTATCTTGATATAATTCTGGATTTGCCCTGGAATGAGCATACAGAGGAGAATGAAGATATCAGAGTTGCACGGAAGGTCCTTGATGAAGACCATTATGGGCTTGAAGATGTAAAGGAGAGAATAATTGAGTTCCTCTCAATAAAGAGATTAAATCCATCCCGAAAAGGAAGTATACTCTGTTTTGCCGGTCCCCCCGGTGTCGGTAAGACCTCAATCGGCAGGTCTATTGCGCGCGCAATGGGGAGAGAATTTTACCGCTTCTCACTCGGAGGGATGAGGGATGAGGCTGAGATAAAGGGACACAGGAGGACATATATAGGGGCGATGCCGGGTAAGATTATTCAGGCACTAAAGCAGGTGAAAGTAAATAATCCAGTCATAATGTTAGATGAGATAGATAAACTCGGACACGATTTCAGGGGAGATCCATCTTCAGCACTACTTGAAGTTCTGGACCCCGAGCAGAATAATAGTTTTTTAGACCATTATCTGGACATACCTTTTGACCTTTCAAAGGTATTTTTTATAGCAACCGCAAATTATAAACAGGATATACCAGCACCCCTGCTTGATAGAATGGAGGTAATTGATTTCAGGAGCTATATAATTGAAGAGAAGATAAATATAGCAAAGAGATACCTTATACCTAAACAACTTTCTGAAAATGGGATCAAGGATTACAACATTAAGATGACCGATAAGGCTATCAGAAAGATTATCAAAGATTATACAAGAGAGGCTGGAGTAAGAGGTCTTGAAAGGGAGATTTCATCTATCTTTAGAAAGGTCGGGACACTTATCGTAGAGAAGAGGAAATTTCCTCACATCATCACAGAGAAGGATGTGGCAAAGTTTCTTGGAATTGAGCGATTTAGGGATGACACCATTATCAGAACCAGAAAGGCGGGTATAGCAATCGGTCTTGCATGGACACCTGTGGGAGGAGATATACTTGCAATTGAATCCACAAAACTCAAAGGAAAAGGTATGTTAAAACTCACAGGAAAGTTAGGAGAGGTTATCTCAGAATCCGCCCAGATAGCCATCAGCTTTATAAGGGCAAATTGCTCCCGTTTTAATATACCATCAGATATTTTTGAGAAGTACGATATTCATATTCACTTCCCTGCGGGGGCGGTTCCAAAAGACGGACCATCTGCGGGTGTAACAATTACCTCTGCGTTAATATCTCTATTATATCAGGGAAAGGGGAAAAGACTGCCAGACAAGATTGCAATGACAGGGGAAATTACACTGACTGGCGATGTCCTCCCCGTTGGCGGCATAAGGGAAAAACTTGTTGCTGCCCGTTCGTATGGAATTAAGACTGTCTTTATACCACATTCCAATCTAAAAGATACAAAGGAGATTCCAGAGGAGGTCATATACGACCTTAAAATAATACCGGTCAAACATTACTTTGATATTTACAAAAGGATTTTCAATTAAGAATTCCCAGCCTTAATTTCTCAAAATCAACATATTATATAACAGAATATGAAACAAAAATAATTTTTCTTTCATTGCTTTTCAAAATAATCTGCTTTGAAAGGTTAAATGTTTGTAAAATAAGGGCCTTAGAGGGATAAATCCATATTCTCAAAATCAGGTTACCTCAATTCTCTTCACAATCAATTAAAAGGCTCTCCAAAATTTAATATATCTTTGCTCTGCATCAATCACATCTGGTGGAGTCTCTAAGGGGTTATTCATTCCCAAAAATTCTTGTATGCTAAACCCCGTTTGAAATCTATTGCTGCTAATTTCCCTCAATGACTAAAATCACTTTGCTCCCTTACCAACCTTTGTCTCTATTACCGCTATCTAAGAGGTCTAAAATTAAAATTTGTTTTGGAGAGATGTGAACATATTATCGGTATGAAAACATATACTCACCTTGTTGGGAAGGGCCTCACATCAAGTAGTTCAAGCATCTTATTTATATCAGTTGTGGGGAGATTAGCCTATCCAGAATTCTACTGCTGTCATAAATTGGGTATAAGCAGACGGCCTTTGTTTGATGTCTCTCGGCCTTTATTATACAAAAACTGGGTCTCCAAAAATCCTGATTTTCGGGAGATGAATCAGATTACTGTTTAGTCAAAAATCCTTTCTATGTGTTTCTCCAGATCTGATGGTATCTCTGCATCCCTGTATCTTATCACCCCTTTTCTGCTTATGACGATATGGGTAGGTGTTCCCACTACCCCAAATGCCCTGATTATCCTTCCGTCTCTGTCAAAGACATTCTTAAAATCCATACCATTAGACTTGACAAATAGCCTGACATTTTTAAGCCTCTCGTTTATCCCTACATTGATGCCTATAAACTCAATCTTATTACGCAGCTTCTTATATAGCTCCACCACACGGGGAAGCTCTGCCTTGCAATTGGGGCACCATGTCGCCCAGAAGATGATATAAACAGGCTTTTTGTCTTTAAAGTCTGAATATCTTAATTCCTTGCCATCCAGGGTTACAGTCGTGAAATCAGGTGCTATGTCACCGACATCTAAGGCATAGGCAGTTAAAGGTAGCAGCAATACAAATATGGAAAAGATTTTTTTCATATCAACAGTCCTCCAGCCTTTAACAGGAAATATTCTCCAAATCCAAAAAGAAATAAAGCGAGCCCTTTCTTGATCCATACCATCCACCCCCCGGGTTTAGGTAATGTCTTGAGGATACCTGATGATGTCCCCACAACAACGAGCAATAATGACATACCCGGCGAGAAGGCTAACATCATTGAGCCTCCAAGAATCATGTCTTTTGTGGTTGATATGTAAATCAGAAGACCTGCAAGCACAGGTGATGTGCATGGTGCTGCCACAACGCCTGATAACATCCCTGTGATAAATGCCCCGATGTAACCTTTCTTGTTTGATGTCCTGCCCCTTGAAAATAACGGGATATTTATCCACTCCATCATCCATGCACCGAGAACAAGGCAGAGGTTACCAAATGATTCCTCTTCTTCTACCATCAATGCCCCAAATTTGTCCACAGGTGTAGGTTTGTAAAAAAGCTGGACGCATCAACTGAGATTATAAGATATTATAATTATGGCAGTTTTGCAATTAAAAATTGACTTTAAGAGATATTTTTCCTAAAATATATATAATTTCAGGAGGTAAGAGAAGTGAAAAAATCTATTTTATTATGCCTATTTGCAATATTACTATTGGATGCCTGCTCCTCTGAAAATGGAGGCTCAACAGATATATCCGGAGATACATCATCTGATGCAATCAATCTGGATGTAAAACAATATGATACAATGCCATATCCTGAAGATATTGTTATAAGTGAGGATAGAGGCATTACAGATGAGATATATGACATAAGCGGGGAAGATTCAAAAGATGTATGGGGTGAAGATTATGAGAATGAAGACAATGAATGGTTAGATGATGGAGGGACTGATATAGATAGAGAAGATGCTGGCGACAATGATGTTGATACAGGTGGCAGTGAAAATATTAAAATTATGACGATTGGTGATGAGAATAATGAGGAAGGAACCGCGGCATTTTATTATAACAGTGAGATCTTTATCACAGGGACTTCATATTATCAGGATTATAATAGTTCTGATTTATTTATTGCAAGAGTAAATGAGAAGACCTTAAAAAGCAAACTTGATTATATGGAATTTGATATTGGCCTTGGTATCTCTGTTGTAGATGGTATTATTTATATAGGAGGATACACGGGTTCATCAGGTTCATTTAAGGGGTTATTTGCACTATTCAATCAATATCTTGAGCCTATAGAACAACACACATACACAGAAGACAATAAGGGAGTTCAGTTTTTTGCTATGAAGAATATAAGCAATTATACATTTGCACTGGCTGGCTTTGTAACAGGAAGTGACAATGACGCTGCAATCTATATAGTGGATGATGCCGGGAACATCAAGAATAAAGTAGTATTCAATAAAAATATGGACCAGGAATTCTACTCTATAGATGTGGACGAATATGGAAATATTGCAGCCGCTGGCATAGATGTTGTTGATAATGTAAACTTTGTGGATGTCTATACAGTCAAACTGGATAAGGATCTGAATATATTATGGGAGAAGAGGCTCGGTTCAAAGGAGTTAGATGGGGCATATAATGTAAAGATTTTGAGAGATGGAAGCGTACTGGTAGCTGGATATACAGAGAAAGATAAGAATATTTCAAGGCGAGATGGGTACTTGATTTTATATGACAAGGATGGGAATCTCGTTTGGGATAAGAGATATGGCTCATCAAATGACGATGAAATCAAGGTGGTATATGAGGATGAAAATGGTGACATCATTGCAGTAATGATTAGCAATATATATGACCCATTCTCTTCAACTGGTGATGTGGTGTTATTGAAGATTGACAGAGACGGAGAAATTGTAAATTCTGAATTCCTGACATCGGATGCAATAATCAATGACATTGTAAAGATAGATAATGATTACCTCTTAATAGGCACATATTATGACCCGCCTCCAGGGCAGGGTGATAGCGATGTGCTCTTGATAAAGGTAAGCAATTTTTAATAAGTGTTATGCTGTAAAAAGGAGAGTGACCCCACCGGGAGTCGAACCCGGGTCTTAGCCGTGAGAGGGCTACGTCCTAGGCCACTAGACGATGGGGCCATATATTGGCTGGGAGACTAGGATTCGAACCTAGATAGACGGATCCAGAGTCCGTCGTCCTGCCGTTAGACGATCTCCCAGTATCTTCTCTCGGAATGATAAATATACGAGTCTCACCCTTATGCTCGTATATGTTTATACCCTCCCACTTTGAGGAAGGGTTATTATTCTTGATATGAATCGCCCGCAGGTCCGACCTTATAATAATCTTCTTAAATTCGTAATTCTGGTTTGCACCCACAAGCCTCTTATAAAACTTTATAGTCTCCGCATAATTTCTGGGGCTCTTATACCTGCAACTCTCCACCTTCACCGCACCATCTGGCAGTGGAGCCACACTACAACTATCCTTCTCTGCCGGGAAGGCATAACCATAAAGCATGAGCATTATAGCTATGTAGAAATAGAACTTCAACATAGGAAGGGCAGATATATACTTACATTCCAGAAAGGTCAAGAAAAAATTATAATTTATAACTTGATTTTTTCATTTATTAATTGTAATGTTAATACTGCTATGGGGACGAGTAATATATTTGATATAACTGTATTAGGACAGAAACTCAAGATTGCCACTGATAGTGATGCCGAGCACATCAATACAGTCGTAAATTTTGTAGAAAAGAAATTTGATGAGGCAAAAAACAGCATCAAAGGTATAAATACTCAGAGCCTCCTGATAATGACTCTACTTAATGTGGCGGACGAATTGATCAAACTCAGAAAGAATAAGGCTCAGGAGATTGATAATATGATTTCAAAGATGCGTAGAATCTTAGAGGTTGTTGAATCAGATGATAACCAGAGAGCATAGACTATCCCCTGCCGTGCAGGTAAGAGGTACACTGTTTGTGAACCAACATCACAGAGTCAGGGAATGCCCTCTGTTCGTGGTGTGCAGGCCCACCCTGAGTGGGAAGCCTAAAGCGAATATCGGCGTGCCCACCTATCATTATGATAGGTTCCATAATGGGTATCTCTACGGCACATATGGCGGGGGTCTTTTTAATAATTCGCCTGATTCTTTTCAGGCTTTACATATATATTGTATTTAGGGAGTTTTAGCGTAAGAAGATAAGATACCTGAAAAAAGGTTAACAATAATTAGATGAAGGTCTTTGAGAGAACAGGAACATTTAGATTGTTGTTGAAAAATCTGATTAAGAAATAATATTTACCTTTCAGGGTCTCTTATCTCTTCGCAAATTTTTTAATTGACATAAAGGAGGTTGAAGGTGATTTATCTGGTAGTAGGAATTGTAGCACTCATTATTGGTTTCTTTACAGGTATGATTCTTCAGCATACACGAGAGCAAAAAAGCCGCAATGGTGCTATAAGGAGGGCTGAGGATATTATCAACGAGGCAAAGAAAGAGGCAGACAATATCATCAAGAACGCCCGTCTGGATATAAAGGAACTGGAGATAAAATCCAGAACAGAATTTGAAAATGAGACGAAGGAGAAGAAAGAGGAGCTGCTTCAGTATGAAAAGAGACTCAGACAGAAGGAGGAGAATCTTGAGAAAAAGGTAGATTTTTTAGACAACCGGGAGGAGGAGCTCAAGAGGAGAGAGAAAAATATCACCAGAAGAGAACAGGTGGTATCTGAGAGTGAGAAGCAATATAAAGAGCTTCTGGAACAGGCGAAGAGTCAACTTGAGAGGATAGCAGGACTATCGAGAGATGATGCAAAGAGGGAACTCATTCAGTCTCTAATGGATGAGGCAAAACTTGAGGCGGCAAAGATGATAAAGCAGATAGAACAGGAGGCAAAGGATGAGGCTGAAAAGAAGGCAAAGGAGATAATAGCACTCGCCATTCAGAGATATGCCGGTGAGTATGTAGCCGAGCGAACAGTTACAGTAATTGACCTCCCCGATGAAGACCTGAAGGGCAGACTGATTGGAAGGGAAGGTAGAAACATACGTGCGATTGAGCAGGCAACCGGTGTGGACCTCATCATTGATGATACCCCCGAGGCAGTCGTTATATCCTCTTTTGACCCAATAAGGAGAGAGGTGGCAAGAATTGCACTTGAGAAGTTAATCGCTGACGGCAGAATTCATCCAGCAAGGATAGAAGAGGTGGTCGCCAAGACAAGGGTAGAGATTGAGAACGCCACAAGGCAGGCCGGAGAGCAGGCAGTATTTGACCTCGGAATTCACGGGATTCATCCAGAATTGGTCAAACTGATTGGAAGACTCAAATTCAGATACTCCTATGGTCAGAACCAGTGGAAACACTCAATTGAGGTTGGCTTTCTGGCTGGAGTGATGGCAGCCGAGCTCGGATTGAATGTAAAACAGGCGAGAAGGGCTGGACTTTTACACGATATCGGTAAGGCAGTTGACCATGAGGTTGAGGGCTCACATGCCTCAATCGGGGCTGAACTCGCCAAAAAGTATGGTGAGTCCCCAAAGATTGTTCATGCAATAAAGGCGCACCACGAAGAAGAGAAGCCAGATTCAGTCCTTGATGTGATTGTACAGGCGGCGGATGCGCTCTCAGGTGCACGCCCCGGAGCAAGACACGAGATTCTTGAGACCTATATAAAGCGACTTGAAGATATGGAGAAGATATGCGCCGGTTTTGAGGGGGTTGAAAAGGCATTTGCCATTCAGGCTGGCAGAGAGATAAGGGTGATTGTTCATAATCAGAAGGTAACTGATGATCAACTTGGTATTCTGGCTAAGGATATCTCAAAGAAGATTCAGGAGACACTTGCATATCCCGGTCAGATAAAGGTGGTTGTAATCAGAGAGAGCAGAGCAATAGAATATGCCAAGTAGGTACTTATGTTAAGAGGATTCTTTTTTGGTGATATAATTGGAAGGGGAGGCAGAGAGACATTAAAGAAATTTCTTTCCGAATATACCCCTGAGAGCATGCCCGATATCATTATTGCCAATGGTGAGAATGCCTCTGGCGGACTTGGAATAACTCCCAAAACAGCCATTGAATTAACGGAGGCCGGGATTGATGTCATTACTACTGGAAATCATATCTGGAGAAAGAGGGAGATGTATAACGAGATTCACCGCCTCCAGAATATAATTAGACCAGCCAACTTCCCTCCAGGACTACCTGGTATGGGATATCTCACCCTCAGAAAGAGAGATATAGAGATCGCCGTAATAAATCTGGAGGGCAGGACATATATGAATGAACTGATTGACTGCCCATTTAGAATCGGAGATGAGATTATTAAAAACCTCTCTGGCATCAAGATAATTATTGTGGATTTTCATGCAGAGGCAACAAGCGAGAAGAGGGCTCTCGGATTTTATCTGGACTCCAGAGTCTCAATAGTCGCCGGGACACATACACATATCCAGACAGCAGATGAAGATATCCTGCCCGGTGGGACAGGGTATATAACAGATGTCGGTATGGTTGGGCCACTATACTCTGTAATAGGATTAAAAAAAGAACTCGCGGTGGATAAATTTTTGAGTAGCAGACCCAATAGATATGAGGTTGGAGAGGGTATTCAGATATTAAACGCCATCTATTTTGAACTCTCAGAGGAGACAGGGAAGTGCACCAAAATAGAGAGAATCTCAAGGAGGTATTGACTCTATGATGAGTGTGGATGATACAATAAACAAAATACTAAGGGGCGTGGTGGATATAGTCTCAAGGGAGGAGTTGGAGGAGCGGATAATAGACTCACAGAAGAACAATAGGCCGCTTGTAATAAAGGCGGGATTTGACCCAACCGCACCTGATCTGCATCTTGGACATACAATCATACTTAACAAGATGAGACAATTTCAAGAGATGGGGCATCGAGTGGTATTTGTGGTAGGTGATTTTACAGCTATGATAGGAGACCCAACAGGTAAGAATATCACCCGTCCACCACTCAGTCGTGAGCAGGTACTTGAATCCGCAAAGACCTATACCCAGCAGGTATATAAGATTCTGGATAAAGAGAAGACAGAGATTCGTTTCAACTCAGAATGGCTCTCAAAACTCGGGGCAGAGGGTATTATCAGACTCGCTGCAAAATACAATGTTGCAAGGATGCTTGAAAGGGACGACTTCAAGAAGAGATATACCTCTGGAATTTCTATATCAATTCACGAATTTCTATATCCTCTATTGCAGGCATACGACTCCGTAGCACTCAATTGTGATATAGAGCTGGGAGGGAGTGACCAGCTATTCAACCTGCTGGTCGCAAGAGAGATTCAGAAGGAGTATAATCAGAGAGAACAGATAGTTATGACGATGCCTCTTCTGGAGGGGCTGGATGCACGTATGATTGATGGAAGACTAACCGGCAATAAGATGAGTAAATCGCTCGGCAACTATGTGGGAATTAATGAGTCACCCGATACAATGTTTGGCAAGTTGATGTCTATCAGCGATGAACTGATGTGGAGATATTATGAATTGTTGAGCAGAAGGTCTATAGAGGAGATAAAAGAGTTGTATGAGGAGTGTAAATCAGGGAAGAAGAATCCAATGGAGGCAAAGAAACTACTCGCAAAGGAGATAGTGGCTCGATTCCATTCAGAGACTGATGCTGATAAGGCGCTAAATAACTTTACAGAGGTCTTCTCAAAGAGGCAGATCCCCGATAAGATGGAGGAATTTACTATCAGCACAGAGGGAGGTGATTCCATCTGGATATGTAAGGCACTTGCCACAACCAAAACCATCAAATCTACCAGCGATGCAAAACGTCTGATTGAACAGGGCGGGCTATATATAAATAATGAAAGAATAACTGATCCAAAATTCAATATCGGCAAAGGTTCATATATTGTTAAAGTTGGGAAGAAACTTTATATTAAACTCAATATTGTATAGGAGGGATTGGGCTTGAGTAAGAGAAGAGAAGACTTTGAATCCAGAATGAAGAGGCTTGAAGAGATTACAAATAAATTGGAGAGTGGACAGCTCGGGCTTGAAGAGTCCATAGAGGCATATAAAGAAGGGATTGAACTTGCCCGTTCTCTTGTAATAACTCTCAAAGAGGCAGAGAAGAAGATTCAACTCATTCAGAAAGAGGGGATATCCGAATTTGACAACATTGAGGAGTTTGACAGAAAGACTATTGAGATAACAGAAGAGGAAGATGAGAAATAGACTTGTATCCATAGTTGATGACGATATTGCATTTGCCAGAGAGCTGTCAAATAGATTGAGAGAGAAAGGTCTTGAGACAGTGATAATTGGAGGCGGTATGGAGCTGATATCTGTATTGAATATAGATGTGCCTGATGTTATAATAATAGATACTATGTTAAACTGGATTGATTCAAGAGAGTTAATTGGTGCACTCAAAAAGAACCCAACACTCAAAAATATAAAGGTCTTTCTGGTCACCGAGCAAAAGGCAGCAGAATCTATAAATGATAATAATCTTAAAATATTTCAAAAAGTGACAGATACTGACTTACTCATTAAAAAAATTATAGAGGAGAATGATAGTGATGAGACTTCTTAATAAAATAAATGATGTAGAAGACCTCAAAAAAATCCCTGTTGAAGACCTACCTGCACTTGCAGAAGAGATAAGGGAGTTTATTATAGAGGTTGTCTCGAAAAATGGTGGACATCTGGCAAGCTCTCTCGGTGTGGTGGAGCTCACAATCGCCCTTCATTACACATTTGATATCAACAAGGACAGGATTGTATGGGATACCGGTCACCAATCTTATGCCCATAAGATTCTCACAGGCAGGAGGGATATATTTCATACCCTCAGACAATATAAAGGAATAAGCGGATTCACAAGTATCAAAGAAAGTAAATTTGATGTCTTTGGAACCGGACATGCATCTACATCCATCTCTGCTGCACTCGGAATCGCCGAGGGGTTGAGACTGACAGGGAGGGAAGGGAAGACAATCGCCATCATTGGAGATGGAGGGATGAGTTCAGGCCTTGCATTTGAGGGACTCAACAACGCCGGCCATTATGAGAAGAATCTAATAGTTATATTGAACGACAATGAGATGTCAATAGGACCAAATACCGGCGCCCTCTCAAAGTGGTTCTCAAGAAAGTTTGCATCCGGTACTTTTTCAGAGACAAGACAGAAGATAAAAGGGCTGCTCTCAAAGGTACCATCTCTTACAAATGAAGGTATAATGCTTGCCAGAAGGGTAATAAATTCTTCCAAGGTCCTGCTTACACCCGGAATCCTCTTTGAAGGGCTCAACTTTCAATATATCGGTCCCATTGATGGCCACAACATATTTGAACTTCTGGAGATATTAAAAGAGATAAAGAGGCTGGATGGACCAATACTGATTCATATCTGCACACAGAAGGGGAGAGGCTATCGGCACGCCGAATTGAATCCAGAGAAATTTCATGGGATATCCGCCTTTAATATAAGCACAGGTGATAAGGTCAACACAGGTACCCTGAAAAAGACATTTACAGAGATATTTTCAGATACAATAGTGGAGATTGCCAGTAATGATAAATCCGTCGTGGCAATTACTGCTGCTATGACAGATGGCTGTGGTCTTAAAAAATTTAAGAACTGCTTTCCAGACAGATTTTATGATGTCGGGATAGCCGAACCACATGCAGTCACATTCGCCGCCGGACTTGCCACTCAGGGCTTAAAACCAGTCGTCTGCATATATTCAACCTTCTTACAACGAGCATTTGATATGATAATTCATGATGTGGCATTGCAAAATCTAAATGTAATCTTTGCGATAGACCGTGCAGGCATAGTGGGTGAGGATGGACCAACACACAATGGGGTCTTTGACCTCTCATATCTCTCGCTCATTCCAAACATAAAGATAATTGCCCCCTGTGACGAATATGAAATGAAAGAGGCTTTTAAATATGCAATCAAGAACAATGGACCTGTGGCAATCAGATATCCAAGAGCAATAGCAGAAAATTACAATATTCATATCATTCACAAGCCGATTGAAAATGAAGAAGGTGAAATCGTATATGGGACTTATGACTCGGGCTCAGATGTCTTAATTGTTACTGCTGGTTCAATGCTATATGAATCAATAATGGCTGCGCGCCTCCTTGAAAAGGAGAATCTCTCAGTTACCGTATTTAATTCACGCTTTGTAAAACCACCTGATAAAGAGCGGATTAAAAGATTATCCCGATTTTCTGACAATATAATAACAATTGAGGAGAACACAGTAATTGGTGGACTCGGTTCAAATGTCAATCAGATATTAATTGAAGATAATTTAAGGAACAGGAATATCTTGAATATCGGTATTCCAGATAGATTTATAGAACATGGACCAAGGGAGATAATCCTGAACGAGATAGGGCTTACCTACAAAAAGATGGCTGAGAGAATAAAAATATTTATTAAAGAAAGTAAAAAGAACAATATCATAAATTACCCCATAAGTAAGAATGAGCGATAATAAGACGAGGACATTGCTGAAACTATTCTTTACAGATGAAGAAAAGATGGAGTGAATCCCTTGCTGATTGAAATGACCGAACAGATTGCCGAGGCTTACCACCTGATGGAGCATAGTTCAGAAAATCTCTTTTTAACCGGCAGGGCAGGAACAGGTAAATCAACTCTTTTGAAATACTTTATTGAAAATACTAAAAAAAATGTCGTAGTCCTTGCACCTACAGGTGTCGCCGCCCTCAATGTAGGCGGTCAGACCATTCATTCCTTCTTCAGATTCAAAATAGATATCACACTTGATAAGATTGAAAGAATTCCGAAATATGCTCAAAAGCTCTACAAATCCATTGACACCATAGTCATAGATGAGATCTCAATGGTAAGAGCCGACCTCTTTGACTGCATTGACAAGTTTTTAAGACTGAACGGAAAAAAGAAGAATATGCCCTTTGGAGGTGCACAGATAATTCTCATTGGAGATATATACCAGCTCCCACCAGTAGTTAAAGGTGTTGAGAAAGAGATATTTAGAGAGTTATATAAGAGCCAGTATTTCTTTGATTCAAATGCCTTTAGAAATTCAGATTTTAGATATATTGAACTTGAAAAGATATTCAGACAAAAGGACCAAAATTTTATTGATATCTTAAATGCTATTAGAAAAAATAGGATAACGGATGAACAGTTAATGCTCCTCAATTCAAGGGTTGATGAAGACTTTATCCCTTCCGAGAGAGATATGTATATACAACTTACCACCACAAATGATATTGCAGATAAGATCAATAATACTGAACTCTCAAGGATAGATTCAGAACTCCACACATTTATCGGCAATATAACTGGAGAATTTGATGAAAAATTATTGCCGACAGATATTGAACTTAACCTTAAGATTGGTGCTCAGATAATGCTTGTAAATAATGACCCTGATGGTAGATGGGTAAATGGAACACTCGGAAGAGTTATTGGTTTTGATGAGTTAGCAGATGAGGAACTTATTATTGTAGAGCTTGAAAACAGAGATATAGTAGAGGTCACATCTTATACATGGAAGATAATAAGATACAACTATGACAGAGAAAGGAAGAGGATAATTACCGAACAGATAGGCTCTTTCAGTCAATTCCCGATTCTCCTCGCGTGGGCAATCACCATTCATAAGAGTCAGGGGAAGACATTTGAGAAGGCAATAATTGATATCGGTCAGAGGACATTTGCCCATGGGCAATTATATGTAGCTCTCTCCCGTTGCAAAAGCCTCTCAGGAATTATACTCAGACGACCGATTGAAAAGAGGCATATAATTATGGATAGGAGAGTTGTAGACTTTGTAACAAGTTTCCAATATAAAGAGGCAGAAAGGATACTCCCTGAGTGTGAAAAGATTAAAATACTGGAAAATGCCATTGAGAAAAATGAAAATGTAGTCATTACTTACTTAAAAAAGACAGATGAAAAATCAGTTAGAGAGATAAGACCCATAGCAATTGGGGAGATGGAATTCAACAAAATAAAATTCATTGGACTGAGGGCAATTGATATCCAGAAAGGCGAAGAGCGTCATTTTAGAATAGATAGAATACTTTTCATTGAAGAAGAAAAGGAATAGAGCGGAAGAAAGTAAGGGCCAAAGTGCGGAAGAGATGAAGTGCGGAAGTAAAGAAAATAATACTCTACAATTTTACATAAAGTAATAAAGTAAAATTTAAATTAACAATATAAGAAGAAGAAAAGCATTTAGGCTCTCTATTAATTTCCCAAATTCCGTGCTTCCGTTCTTCCACGCTATTTACAGAAGCAGTATTTGCTTATATTATATTCACAAATAGATGGAGATGGACAACCATTATTTGGACAGGGTTCTGAACAGATATTGGGAGTAGCTGGATTATTATCCGCATCTACACATTTCAATGGAGATTGACAGTCCAGATCATTATTACATTCCCCACACATAACCTGTGTTCCGCCACCAGTAATACAATCACATATGTTGTCTACAATTTGACACTTCCCGAAGAGTCCATCCTGATAACAGGTATCAGACCTGCATTCGGGATTTGAATACTTATCACACCTATTGCAATCACAGCTCTTTGTATCGGGATTGCACTTTAAGTTGAGAGGACATTCATAATCTGAGGAGCAGGAACGGGTACATACCTTCGGTGTTAATGGGTCATTATCTGAATCTATACACTCAAACCCAATCCCACACTCATTATTATCCTTACAACTCTTACAATAATCTCTCAGACACATGCAGACTGGAACGGGGAGATTTGCATTATTATTGCAGAGCATAGGAGATGGGCAATCACCACAGGGTTTGGTACAAATCTTCGGTGTATTCGGGTTGACATCATCATCTGCACATATAAATCCAGATGGACAGTCATTATTGGTCTCACACTTTGTCTCACAAAGATTTATACCACTATCATTGCAGATACAATATTTACTGATATTGTTATCACAATAAGTATAGACCGGACTGGTGGGACAGGGATAAATAGAAGGGCAAACCCTTGTACATACATTTGGGGTATTAGCATTATTATCGTCATCTGCACATACAAATCCCTGAGGGCATTCCTGATCAGATGAACACTTCTGACATACATCTGCAATCGGATGTTCCTTACAGGTACAGACCTTATCACATTTTGCATTCTGAACAGGTGTACATATCATATTTTCTGGACATTCTTTATTATCATTACAACAATGTGTACACTCCCCTACTCCATCATTATCTACATCAAAACAATCAGGGAGTGAATTATTTGTCTTTGTGATACACTGAGGTATATTGAATCCCTGCTGATTACAACTTACATTATCGGTATCAAAATGGATGCACGGACAGGCACAATAACTCTTATCTCCATATTGAATGCACATAGAGTAATCAGATGGACACTCCTTTGCATCCAGACAGCTCTTTGTACATCTTTTGACACCATACATATCGGGCATACATAGGTCAAATTCACCATTTGAATTGGTTATACAATCCTGATTGTCATTGCACTCATAATTACAATCTATTTTGACCGTCGGATGTCTGCACAGACAGTATTTACTGATACTGGAGTCACAATAAGTATATACTGGCGAGGTCGGGCATATACCCATCAGTCCACAGGGGACAGAGCATACCTTCGGGGTGTTGGGGTTATTGTCTTCATCTACACAGCTCTCATTTGGACCACAATCCGAATCAGATTGACACTCCACACACAGATTTGGCCTCGGTGGCTCTTTACACATACACGCCTTTGTGCACTTGTCATTTAATGGATACGGAAGGTTATAGCAATGCAATCCTTCTGGACAATCCTTATCATCCAGACAGCAAAGGCTACACTCTCCCAATGAATCATTGTTTATATCCACACAATCGGTGAGCGAACCAAAGGTAATGTTATTGCAATGCTGGTTGTACATACCAATCGGAGAACAATGAGCCTGCACATTATCTGCATTTACACACGGACAGATACAGACTCCCCGCTCCTCTCCCATCTTTACACACAGGTCAAATGGGTCTTTACAATCGGCTGCAGATTGACAACTCTGAGTACAGAAACTATTCCCATACATATCTGTTCTACAGAGAGGAAATTGTCCGGCGGTTTGATTTATACAATCCTGATTGTCATTGCAGTTCATATTACATTCAATATCAATAGGACCACAGACACATCTCTTGTCAAAGACCTCCGCGCCATTATACTCAACCATAATTGACTCTATATGGCAGATACCCTCTTTTCCTTCGGGAGTCTTACAATTACCTGTGCAATCTGCACTACATACCTCAGGGAAGCAACCACACTTATATTTACCTGTTGAACTATCATATAGATACTGACACTTACCTACACCCCCACCTACCATTTTGCACTTTGTCTCCCTACAGGTAGGATTATTCAATTCGGAACAGGGCTGATAATGAATTGGACCCACTATAATAAAATGTCCAAACAGCTCTTCATTTTTTTCAAAGGTTAACATCAGGTCATAGATATCTGAATCCGTTTCAGGAAGATTAATCAGAAAACTTGCAGCATCATATTTATACACAAAGTCCTTATTGGGATTTATGGTAATCAAGACATCCCTATTCTTTGGATCTTCTATCCTAAAAGAGAAGTATCCTTCATTATTTGCATTTGTAGTAATTGTGCTTAAAACATCAAATTCAAAGCAATGAACAATTACATCCCCATCTTTTTGATCTTCAGAGAAGAATAGACTCTTCTTTTTATCCTTCTTTGGGGGATTTGCGGGCTTATCAATTATAATTTCTGCACCGGGTACAGGTTCAGATTTTTCAGTCATTACAGCCTTTGTAGTAGCAGTTATAAAGGCATCCAGTGCCTTCTTGGCATCTGCCTTCTTTACAGGTAGTTTATTCAATTGTTCCTTTGGATTTACCATAAAATATCCATCATAAAATGAAAGAATAAATCTGAAGTTGGTAATATTGTATTTATAAAAACTCAGAAGATTCTTATTTACCTTTATTGTTTCATTAAAACCATCTGGTGGTGTAATTGTAAAGATGATATCAAAATACTCTGGCAGTTTCTCCAACTCTTCACTGGTTATCTCTACTACAAATTCTCCATTTTCATCAGATATAATGTTATTATTTATACCACCATTTTTAAGTATTACATCAAACTGTGTCTTCTCCGCTGGACCAGGCTCATGCATACCTGATCCTGTAGAACCCGCATCTTTGGAATTAGCCTTTTTGACCTTGCCAAAATCCACACTTATTCTGGCACCCGATACAGATTTGGCACCTTCAAAGGATATAGTCTCACCTGTTGAACAAAGCGACTCCTCTTCGGCATCCATACCACCATCTAACACACCACTATCTTTGGTAAAGGTATCAGACAATACAATATCTGTTATACAGATCTGTGCGTCCGTGTTTGTGCAGCGATTATCTTCACCTGTACAGGCAGATGAACATATTCCAACCACTACCAATAATAAAAACAACTTTTTCATAAAAACCTCCCACGCTAAAAGGCAACTATCTTTTACACTTATTACATTGTTTGGTCAACCTAAATAATCTAAATAATCCCTTCTGTGATAAAAATCACACCTCTCCAATCAAAAATTGACCGCTATAAAGCCAAAAAATCTTCTCGGGATGGATGAGCCACCAATTATATTGCCAAACAGTTTGAGCCTTGGATATTCTATATGCCTTCCATTCTGCAACTTTGAAACATCTGTTGAATTTGCAGAGGAAAAGACGAATCCATCATTCTTTATATCATCACCTGTGCCGAGCAGATTCTCAACTCCAAGACCAAATTTTATCTTGTTGAAGAAGAGATAGCTCATATTCATATTGAGGATAAAATAAGCGGGGACATCATTGGTTCCATATGTAGGTTCATTTGCCGCCATCTCCTGTAACGATTTCTGAACTGTCATTCCACCGAGAGTCAATGTCACCGGCTCACCAGACATATTTGTAATAAAATTCTCTCTGTGTGTCTTTGAAACGAAATGCCCATATACATTATATCCTAATTTCTTTATTAAGAGATTTAGACCTATATTTGCCTTATGTGTCGGATTCTCTTCACTCACAGTAGGGAGGTCTTCATCGCTACTAATATTAAGTTTATCCTTTATCCTATCTTTATTCATAAGGTCAATCTTCTGAAATGAATAATTGGCAAAGACTTTGAGATAATTTGTAATTTGATAATCAAGTGCAAGTTCAAAGCCATAACTCTGTGCATCAACCAGATTATAGAAGTTGAAGATCTTATTTGCTATATCCGGATCTGCATTATTTACATCCAGTGCCTTTACAAAATTCTGAACCGAACCAGAAAAAAGGATCAAACCTTTTAATTGTTCATAAAAGATATCCAGGTTCAGCCTAAACTTCTTAAAAAATTTACCACCATAACCGAGGTCAACAGTGACTATCTGTTCTGGGTCAAGGTCTCTGTTTCCATAATAATCTATCCCGATCTTTGAGACCGGTTGCGTTATGGTAATATCCGTCCCACCGAGTGTCGCTTTGAGAGACTTCTCCCCTTCGGGAACGATAACAGTTCGGATATCGGATTCAAAGAAGGCTGGATTTCTAAATGCTGTGCCTGCTGCAAGCCTCAGATAGTGTTCATCCAGAGGCAAAAATGTGAATGAGGCGCGTGGTGAGAAGTTGTAACGATTCTCTTCATCCCTGAGTTCTTTGTTGTGGTCATTTATCTTCTGCATATCAAATCTAATTCCAGCATTCAGGATTATCTGCTTAATTGGCTTATATTCCTCCTGTATAAATGCCCCGACAAGGTGCTGGTCAAACTTCTGATAACCTGGTTTTAACTGGTCTGCACTAAAAGTAATAAGCCTATAATTTCCGCCAACTAATAGATTATTATTTCTTGAAAAGCTAAAGTTGTTCTGTGCCTCTACATTTACAGTATTGGATACACCATAGACAACTGGCATATCAAACTTCAGACCACTCATATCTACTAGCGTTCCATTCGGTATGCCAGTGATATTATTCAAGACCAGTGTCTTTGGAAATGGAAAATTTACATCCAGTCCAGCATCGAGATAGTTATACCAGAGAGAGAGGTTAAACTCCTTTATTGTATAGGTGGAATATGTATAAAGTTGATAGGCATCTACCCCAACGGGGCCAATTAGTGAGAATATCTGCTCAGCAGAAGACCTTATAAATCCGGACCCAAATCTAATTTTCCCTCTCGTGAGTTTATAATCAACAACCCCATCACCTGAAAAATTCTTTCCATCACTATTGAAACGATCATCATAACTGTATATATTCTTAAAAGAGGTTGAGACCCTGTATGAGTAGTTCTCATTTGCATCGCCAGCCTGAAATGTAGAGTATATCCCGTTTTCACCTCCAGACACATAGAATCTGCTCCCCTTTATATCTTCTCCACCTTTAGTAAATATACTGATAACCCCAGAGAAGGCATTTGCACCATACATAGTGGAGCCCGGACCTCTAATCACCTCAATCCTTTTAATGTCATGAACACTTACAGGTAGAAACTCCCAGAATGTCATTCCAAAGAGGTCCACATATACAGACCTGCCATCTACCATCGTGAGAATCTTGTTTGAGCCCTCTCTATTAAATCCCCTTATTGATATCTCGGCATCCGTAGGAGTAATCCTCATCATATTCAACCCCGGCACAATCCTCAGGATATCCGCCAGGGACTCTGAACCATAGTTCTCTATATCCTCCTCAGTTACGATTGAGATAACAGATGGGGATTCAGAGAGCCGCTGCTCTCTTCTGGATGCCGACACTACCACCTCCTCCTTTGAGAATATCTCAATGGACTCCCACTGAGTCCTGGCAAGATTCTGTTCTTTCATCTTACTCTGTGCCCCCTCTATAACAGGTATTGCCTGTGGATTGCTCTCCGAGGCAAATACCTCCTGAGTCTGGCCATTAGTATAAGTAACTGTAATATAGTATTCTATGGCAGGGAATGTAACCTGCTCTCCGGGTATAACTGCCTCAAAGAGATTACCTGTCTTTGTAGCAAAAACCGACCTGTACGAAATTCCACCTCTCTTCCTGTAATATACCTTTGAATATTCAATATTTTTATATTCATCTATTGTATAGCTCACCAGAAAATCCCTATCGGGTGGAATTGAGTTTGGAGGTGCATGATTGACAGAGGCAAAAAGAGAAATACTCAAAAAAAGAAATATCAGACAAAATAAGTATCTCATAAACTGACTCTCCTTAAATGATATTGAGTGACATCATAAGATAAGTTGACTTTTTCAATCCTTACTCATTGAGTAACAATTATAGGAAATTGTTGATTTTTTCAAATAAAATCAGAGCGTTGTCAAGGATTTTTGTATATTATTGTGTTTTTGATTTTTTATTACTGATAGCCACGATTGATATTGTATGTCATATTTAGTTGGGGCCAGCAATATTTGTAGAGTTTATCAAAAACTAAAGCGATTCATATTCATAAATCCTTTTCTTCAAAATTCAATATCTAATAGGACTAAAATTAAAATCTGTTTTGGACAGATGTGTTCACTTTGAAAATACACCATAAATTCTGTATCCACAAAAACTGCATGATGAATTCTTGATATTATCTTCAACCACATCAAATCCGATTCTTCTAATAAGAGGCTTTTTACAATCCGGACAGAATGTATTCTCTCCTTCATCACCCCAGAGATTTCCGGTATATACAAATCTAAGACCGGCCTTTAATCCGATCTCCCTTCCCCTCCTAATACTTCCAACCGGAGTTGGAGGAAGATTCATCTGATAATCTGTATGATATCTTGATATATGCCATGGGATATTGGGGCTTATAGAGGAGATAAATTCTGCGATACTCCTCAATTCTTCTTCTGAATCATTTAATGTTGGAATTAGAAGTGTTGTAATCTCAATATGAATTCCGAGTTCAAAAAATCTCCTGATTGTATTTAAGACTGGTTCAAGCCTGCCCTTACAGATTTTCTTATAAAAGTCATCAGAGAAGGACTTCAAATCAATATTTGCTGCATCAAGAAGTCCATTTAATTTATCAATCAGTTCATCACTCATAAAACCATTGGTGACAAAGACATTCTTGATATTTAATCCCTTTCGTTTTATCTCTCTCATAATATCCAGTGCATAATCTGCAAAGATGGTTGGTTCGGTATAAGTATATGAGATACTATCTGAGCGGTTCTTCTGTGTTATATCAATAATCTCATCGGGTGAATAATAATCTCCATAGATTTTATCATTAGTAGTTGCAGCCCTCAATTGAGAGATAGAGTAGTTCTGACAATTCTTACAGAAGAGATTACATCCCTGTGTGGCGATGCTGAGTGAACGGGATGAAGGCAGGAAGTGAAAGAGCGGTTTCTTCTCTATAGGGTCGTTATGAACAGCCACAAGCCAGCCATAATTCAAGGCATATATCTCACTGTCTATATTCCCTCTCACCCCGCAGACTCCCACCTCTTTCTCTTTAATAATACACCTATGAGGGCACAACGTACATTGAATCTTTCCATCCTCTCTTCTCTCAAAGAATTCTGACTTGTAAAATCTTGATTTCATATCAATTACCTCTGGATTAATTATATATTATTACAAAGTTCGTTCAAACTAAATTTTTAAACCTTCATGGCTGTCTAACTTTAATACCCCTTAAATAAAATTGTCTTTCATCTCTGGTTTATTATTCCTTTTCAATAAGTCCAAGTATGGTAAACCCCCTTTGAAATCTCAGGTGTAGTCATAAACACCAATCCTCACTATCATAATGTTAATACACTCAAATGGTTGAACTTTCTTTCTAACGGGGATAAGAATTGCTACGAAGTTCTTCCAACAATTAAATCACTCTATTTCTCTTTCTGTCCTCCCCTCTATCACTGTCTTATAAAACACATCCTTTGAAAATATCTGAAGAATTTTTTACCAATTAAATTATTCCTGCGCCAAATAAAAATTTCGTTTAGGCAAAAGGGCGGAGCTTTGCTCCGCCTCGTAGGGAGACCTCTCTCTGGAAATGGCGAAGGCTACGGTGCGTATTTGAAAAGATAAATATCCCCACCCCCCCGCACTATTAAATGTGCATCCACCATAATTTATTGGAGAACTACCAGAATCCCAAATCCCAAACACATTCCCACCTGCATCTACTGAGACGGAATAACCTTCATCCCAATCACTCCCCCCCGAATCTCTTACTCCATAGATGTCCTGGGTCTAAAGTCGTCTCACATCCATTGCTCCACATATTATCACAATTGCCATATCCAGAATTACAGACACACCTATTTACATTGCAACTCGCATTGCTTCCGCAGTCTCCACAACTCCCTCCACACCCATCATCCCCACACTCCTTCCCACTACAATTCGGAATACATACATCTGTTATTACATCCATACCTACATCCCCTATATCTTTCCCACCGGGATAAATACATACCTTATCCCCTCCACATATCATACCTGTCGGACAATTCTCATCTGACCTGCACTTAAGACCTCCCATCTCACAACTACACCCATACATTAGACTCATTACAAAAATTATCCCAATTAATCTCCTTATCAGTCTATACATATTCTCCTCCTTTATCTAAAAGTTTATACCTATCATCAGATTATTTATCCCATATCTCGCCTTTATTCCAGACTTCTCCTCCCCTTTATCCTCTCCGCTGAGAAACCAACTTATTATCCCTCCACCTATCAATAGACCACCTGTAATATATGATATGTTGGCAATTGTAGCATCCCTCTTATATTCCTCATCCGCCTTATCCGCCTCTTCTCTGCTCCTCCCCTCATTATCCAATATATCCCTCGCATCAAGCCCATACTTTAC
>JBMFOP010000010.1:0-43026 GCA_049969675.1 Myxococcota bacterium
ATTACAAATAATCAATTTGTCAAGCCTTTTATTGGGAAAATTAGTGTAGTGAGAAAATTTGATTAAAAGTTAGGAAATTAGAAGGCGTTTTAATTGATAGTGAAGGAAAGGGGGTAACCTGATTTTGAAAATATGGATCCAGAATTCTTATTTTACAAGGGTGAGATTTGTGAGTTTAGATTATTTTGGACAGCAGTGCTGTCTGTTATAAGAAAAACCATTGGATATGGAACGTGCAGATTGTCCATCAAAATCTCTATTCTTCGGGGTCTATTTTTCTATAAATGGTTCTTGTTGCAATACCGAGGATCTTTGCTGCGAGGTTCTTATTCCCCTTTGTGAGCTTTAGTGTCTCAGAAATTATCATCTTCTCTATCTCTTCAAGGGGTGTCCCAAGTGGTATATTTATCTCTTTCTTTGGTAAGATTCTATCTCTATCAAGTTCTGAGAAATCTTCAATTAATAGTTCATTGCCTTTGCAGAGAACTATTGCCTTCTCTATCATATTTTGAAGTTCGCGAACATTTCCGGGCCAGCTGTATGCCAGAAGAAGTTCCATCGCCTCATCTGCAATTGCCTTTATCTCTTTGTTGTATTTCTTTGAGAACATATTCAGGAAGTGCATTGCAAGAAGCGGGATGTCTTCAGTTCGTTCTCTGAGTGGTGGTATTCTAATGTTAATAATATTGAGCCTATAATATAAATCAGAGCGAAATTTACCTTCACTCGCGAGTTGTCCCAGATTTTTATTGGTGGCTGCAATGAATCTTACATCTACCTTTTTTGAACTACCACCAATAATGTCAATTACCTTGTCTTCAATGACCCTTAAGAGTTTAGCCTGCAGAGGAAGTGGTAATTCGGATATCTCATCCAGTAGCACAGTTCCACCATCAGCAAGTTCAAACTTCCCCTTCTTATCCTTGTCTGCCCCTGTAAATGCACCCCTCGCATAGCCAAACAGTTCACTCTCCAGCAAATTCTCCGGGATGGCTGCACAATTGATGGGTATATAGTTTTTCTGGTACCTCGGGCTGATATTGTGGATATATCTTGCCAGAAGGTCTTTGCCTGTACCTGATTCCCCGGTCAAAAGAACAGTTACTTCGCTCTGTGCAACATTATTTGCCTTTTCAAGCATATCTCTGAAAGCCCTTGAATTCCCAATAAGCTCAGCCCGTTCAAGATTTTTAAGTTTCTCTCTCAAAATTCTATTCTCATTTATAAGTAATTGACGCTCAAGGGCAAGTCTTGCGATCTTTAATAGCTGACTCCTGTTTACTGGCTTTGTAATAAAGTCGTAAGCACCTTTCTTAATTGCCTCTATCGCCGTCTCAATTGTGCCGTATGCAGTTATCATAATAAACTGGCAGTCGTATTTTAATTCAATTACCGATTGGAGGAGCTCCATACCAGAAAGACCGGGAATCATAAGATCAGATATAATGAGGTCAATATTTGAATTGTTCAAAAACTTTAATGCATCATTCCCGTTTGAAGCAGTTGTTACTTTATATCCCTCTCTTTCAAAGAGCTCTTTTAAGGTATTCTGTAGATTGATATCATCTTCAACTATGAGGATATGTTGTCCCATTTATTTTCCTGAGATTTATCTCTATTGATAGATGCCTCAACATCTTTGAGAGTAAAGAAATCTCCCGAATTTTTGGTAGTTATATCCATAATAAGTCTTCTGTCAAATGCCTCAAGGATTACCTCTTCCATAGTATTTACAGGGATAAATCTGATAGCCTTCCTTATCTCCTCTGGAATCTCTTCAATATCTTTCCGATTCTCATTTGGGATAATTATTCTGAAGATGCTATTTCTATGAGCAGCAAGAGCCTTTTCTTTTAAGCCACCTATTGGGAGAATCCGTCCGGTCAGGGTAATTTCACCTGTAAGGGCTGTATCACTTCGTGCAGGTATTCCAAGGATATTGGAGAGCAGGGCGGTTGCAATGGTTATGCCGGCTGATGGCCCATCTTTTGGTGTCGCTCCCTCAGGTACATGGATATGATAATCACGATTGTTAATATCAGAGATATTGATCCCAAAATGTTCGGCTATTGATTTGATATAACTAAATGCGGCCTGAGCAGATTCCTTCATTACCTCTCCGAGTTTCCCTGTGATAGTAATATTTCCTTTCCCATTGTAGGATATTACCTCAATCATCAATACATCTCCACCGGTGCTGGTCCACGCAAGCCCATTTGCTACACCTGCTGGCAGATTTGTTATCTTATTTTCTTTTGTAAATCGTGGTATACCCAGAAAGTTTTTAAGATTGGTAGGTGATATCTCGTACAGTTCATCTTTTGCCTTCTCTTTATCTGTCTCCACAATCTGGCGGGCCAGTTTGTGCATAATATTCCCAATCTCTCTCTCAAGATTCCTTACGCCCGCCTCTCTTGTGTAGAGATGGATGATATCATAAATTGTTTCATCCTTTATATCAATCCTGTATTCCTGAAGCCCATTGAACTTCTGTTGTCTCGGTATCAGAAATTGTTTTGCAATATGAAGCTTCTCATAATCAGTATATCCGGGGATTCTAATTACCTCCATTCTATCAAGTAGTGGAAGAGGTATGGCATCCATATTATTGGCAGTTGTAATGAATAATACCTTTGAAAGGTCGTATCCGAAGTCCAGATAATGGTCGTGGAATGTATTATTCTGCTCCGGGTCAAGGACCTCAAGGAGTGCAGCGGCGGGGTCACCTCTATAGTCCTGTGCGAGTTTATCAATCTCATCAATCATAAAGACCGGATTGATAGTCTTTGCCTTTTTCATTGCAGCAATAATCTTACCGGGTAGTGCACCTATATAAGTCCTTCTATGACCTCTAATCTCCGCCTCATCACGGACACCACCTAATGATATCCTTATAAAATTTCTTCCTGTTGCCCTTGCAATAGATTTTCCTAATGAGGTCTTTCCAACTCCAGGGGGCCCTACCAGACATAATATTGGCATCTTTGGATTTTCGCTGAGCTGCCTGACTGCGAGATAATCAAGTATCTTCTCCTTTACGATGTCAAGTCCATAATGGTCCTCATCCAGAATCCTTTTTGCCTCTTTTATATCCTTCTTCTCTTCTGAGAGTTCAGTAAATGGGAGGGCAATAATTAAATCCAGATAATTCCTGACCACTGTTGCCTCGGCTGAGGAGGGTGGCATCATCTTTAATTTTGTAAGTTCCTTTTCTGCCCTTTCCCTTGCCTCTGGAGTGAAAGATTTTTCTTTGATTATCTTCTCAAGCTCCATAATCTCAGCCTTAAAGTCATCCTGAACGCCAAGTTCCTTGTTTATAACATCAAGCTGTTCTCTCAGATAATATTCACGTTGATTCTTCTCTATCTGTTTTTTGACCTGGTTCCTGATCTTCTTCTCAATGTTGATTATATCTATCTCAGCCTCAATTATTTCGTAGAGTTTTTCAAGTCGCCCCTCAAGAGAGAGTTCTTCAATTAGATACTGTTTGTCCTTAAGATTCTTGATGTTTATTGAATTTGCAAGTAAGTACAACACGCGCTCTGGATTGGATTCAAACATAGAGAGAGAAGGAACATCGGTTCTGGGCTTATCAAGGAGTACATTATATTCTAAATACGCCTTTCTAATCAAATCTATAAGGGCATTGGACCTTTCTGTCAGGTTCTCTTCACTAAGTGGAATCTCATCAATACTAACAGACCAGCCTGAATCTTTGTGAAGCTCTTTAATTGTGCATCTCTTTAATACCTCAACAACAAGTTTATTTGTCTGTTCTGGCGTCTTAATTACATTTAGTATATTTCCGATTACACCTGTTGTGTGGATGGTATCAATAGTTGGTTCATTCTCATCCGGGTTCTTTTGCAGAGACAGGACTATCTTATTTTTATCAACTGGATTTGAGCGACTCGTCTCAAATGCATCTATTGAGAGCCTTCTTCCTACGATAATGGAGACAGTTGTAAATGGAAATATTACGATGTCCCTTAATGGAATGAAAGGAACATTATTATGATTTTTTAATATATTATCAGACACTTTTTACATCTCTCCTGCTTAAAATTTCAATTGGATAACCACCGTTTTTTATAATCTCTTCATCTATTGTTATGGTATTGATTCCTTTTATAGAAGGCAGATAAAACATCGTTTCAAGAAGTGATTTCTCTATTATAGCCCGCAGCCCTCTTGCACCAGTCCCTTTGTTTATTGCAATTCGTGCTATCTCCTTCAATGCCTTCTCTGTAAATCTCAAAGTGATATTCTCTGCCTCAAATAATTTTATGTATTGTTTAATGATAGCATCCTTAGGTTTTGTCAAGACATCAATGAGAGCAGCCTCATCCAGATCATCAACAGTGGCGATTATTGGTAATCTCCCAATAAGTTCAGGGATAAGACCAAATTTCAGGAGGTCTTCTGTGCTGATATATCGCAGAATATCACCAATTCTTGTATTCTTTTTTGAGATCACCTTAGCGCCAAATCCAGCCGCACTGCTTGTAAGCCTCCTTGATATTATATTTTCAATCCCGGCAAAGGCTCCTCCACATATAAATAAAATATTGGTCGTATCAACAGAGATATAATCATGCTGTGGGTGTTTCCTGCCACCCCTGGGTGGGACATTTGTAATAGTCCCTTCAAGCATCCTTAATAGTGCCTGTTGAACACCCTCGCCCGAGACATCCCTTGTTATAGATGGTGAGTCCTCCTTCCGTGCAATCTTGTCAATTTCATCAATATAGACAATTCCTTTCTGTGTCTTAATGATATCTTCATTTGCCTTCATCAGCAGGGCGTGAATAATATTTTCAACATCATCACCTACATATCCCGCCTCTGTGAGCGTGGTTGCATCTGCAATAGCGAATGGAACTTTTAATATCTTTGCCAATGTCTCCGCCAGAAGGGTCTTACCACAACCTGTTGGTCCTACAATAAGTATATTGCTCTTCTGAAATTCAACATCATTATTCTTATCTACTGTTGACTGAATTATTCTCCTGTAATGATTGTGAACCGCAACAGATAGAATCTTCTTTGCCCTCTCCTGTCCAATCACATATTCATCAAGAATTGACTTAATCTCCTTTGGGGTTGGTATATCTGTCATACTGTCATCAAGTGAAGAGTAGGGGTCATAGTCGTCAATAATGGCTTCACACTGGGCTACACACTCATTGCAGATACTTACACCTGGTCCAGATATAAGTTTTTGCACCTCTCTATCACTCTTTCCACAGAAAGAGCAGTAATCATTTCTATTGTACTTACGGTCAGCCAATTAGCACCTCATTATTTGGATGTCTTTCTTGAAGTATAGATGTTGTCAATCAATCTATATGCAAGTGCCTCCTCTGCATTCATAAAATAGTCACGCTCTGTGTCTTTTTCAACCTTTGCTATATCCATTCCAGTATGTTTTGCAATAATGTTATTCAATGTATGTTTGATCTTAATTATCTCTTTTGCGTGAATCTCTATATCTGTTGCCTGCCCCTGTACACCTCCAATCGGCTGGTGGATTAATATACGGCTATGAGGAAGGGAGAGCCTTTTGCCTTTTGCGCCGGCACAGAGGAGGATCGCTGCCATACTCGCTGCCTGTCCAATACAGATTGTGCTTATATCTGGCTTTACATACTGCATTGTATCATAAATAGCGAGTCCAGATGTCACTGAACCACCCGGGCTGTTAATATACAAATATATATCTTTATCCGGATCTTCTGATTCAAGAAAGAGTATCTGGGCGATAACAACATTTGCCATATCATCATCAATAGGACCACCTAAAAATACGACCCTGTCCTTAAGCAGTCTTGAGAATATATCAAAAGAACGTTCGCCCTTATTTGTCTGTTCAATCACAAATGGAATTAATGAACTCATCTCTCCTCCAGATTACTCAATGGTTACCCTGGATTCATTGATAAGGAAATCCCTTATCTTTTCAAATTTAAGGCTTTCCTTTACATTGTCAAGCATATTGTTCTTCTCATAATATGCCTTTACCTTAATTACATTCTCACCACTCTCATCTGCAATCTTTTTGAAATATGCCTCAAGGTCATCATCATTAATATCAATACCTTCTAACTTTCCTATGGCATCCATAATGAGATATTTTTGAATCTCATAAGTTATATTATCTCTTGCAGAATTCGCAATTGCGTCACGCTCTTCTTTGGAAAATTTTCGGTTTGAAGACTCTTCCATATCGTGGACATAACGTTCTACTGAACGTTCAACCATTGATGGCGGAACGGGAAAGGGATTTCTAACAATAATCTCCTTTATAATACTATCAAATCTTTTCTCTTTTTCCTGATTCTCTTTCTTCTCTCTGATTCTGTCTGTAATATCCTTCTTTAGTGCCTCAACTGATTCCATCTGCAGATATTTTTTGACAAATTCATCATCAAGTACCGGTCTCTCAATCTTCTTTATCTCATCAATTTTGATTTTCATCTTTTCCTGAGAGTCTTCCGCGACATTTACTTCTATTTCATCATTGAGTTTCTTACCATCAAGGGCGTCTATGATAAACTTCTTGGTCTTCTTCTCATTGAGTTCCAGATAGAGGGGCTTCCCAATCATCTTGGAATCTTTGTGTTCGGTAAGAGTTATTTTTACAACATCTCCTTTCTCTACATTCTCTTTGTTGGCTGGAACTACATTTGAATATCTCTCCAGAATGTCCTCAATTACATTATTTACCTCATCCTCTGTAACCTCTACCTTCCTGCCCTTTACTTCAATCCCTCTATAGTTTGAAGGTGCAATTACTGGCTTTACCTCAAAGTGATATTCAAACCTGAGATTCTTTTCATCCATATTATGAGTTGGATTAATCTTTGAGACAATCTCAATTTTATTCTCTTCAATATATTCTTCAATAAATTCTTTCTCAATTTTATGAATGACATCCTCCTTTATCTCATTACCATAGAGCCTTTCAACTATTGAGCGAGGAACCTTACCCGGTCTGAACCCCTTTATGGCAACATTTTTTATGACATCTTTTATTGTCTTCTCAAATTCGTCCTTGTAATATTGAGGGTCAATCTCTACAATAAGTCTCTTCTCAATCTGGTTAATATCCTCCATCTTTACTTCTTTCGTCTTTACCTTCATAGAATCTCCTTTATAAATATTTTTTGATAAGTGCGAGAGGGGGGAGTTGAACCCCCACGGTTTCCCGCCAGATCCTAAGTCTGGTGCGTCTGCCAGTTCCGCCACTCTCGCAAAACCACCAATCATACGCGCCCGGCCCGACTCGAACGGGCGGCCTTCGGATTCGAAGTCCGACGCTCTATCCAGTTGAGCTACGGGCGCAGCGTCAGAGGAAAATAAATAAATTCAAATTTGCATATTGTCAACTTTTTAGAGACAAAGTCTCTGATAGGAGAAAAGTTAGAGAATCCTGTTTTTCTCCCAATTAGATTCTTCAGTTGATAATTTTCATATAAAACGGATATAAGATTTTTTCAATGATTCTGGTTTTTGACTCCGCCAAATCAGAGATAGAGATTTTGATTTTACAAACTGGTCATCATATGATATCAAAAACCATAGTTGTTTTATGAGGCAATGATGAAGCGAGGTAGCATAATCGTTTGTATTACACTATTAATTTTTTCTTTTGCTTCTATATCTTTTGCAGGTGAATTTGGTAAGGCAATTAAAAAGGTAGAGGAGCAATTTGACAATATGGAATATAAAGATTGTTTGAGGACTATAAAAGAATTGGAGCAGTTTAAGTCTGAACTAACAAAGGATGAATTGATCAACATTTATGCATATAAGGCTATGAGTTATATACTTACCAATGAAAATGACCTCGCAGAGGAGGTAATAAGAGACATATATGAGATTGAACCAGATTATATTCCATCTGAGAGGTGGGCGCCTAAATTGAGAGAGCCATTTTTGAAGATAAGGAGGGAATTTAAGGGCAAGAAGGGAGCTATGCTGGGTAAAGAGAGTGTTAATGAGAGAGACAATTCTGCCTCAGAGAGTGTAACAGAGATAGATGCACATATCGCACGAGGTGAAGGGCAAAGGGGGGATGCAGGACAGACTCCCGCTGAAAGCAAAGGATTTTTTAAGAGCAATCTTTTACCTCTGGGAGGTATATTGGTCGGAGGTCTATCGCTCGCAACCGGAATTGTACTATATGTTGGAGCAAGGAGTGTGGGGATGATGGGTGTGGAGGGAGTTGTGGAAATTGCAATAATGTCCCATCAGACTATTGTATGGATTCAACTACATTGAGGGATTATACTGGCTTTTCTAATTGTACTAATTATAAATGTATCTACCCATATACAGATACAAAATGCCCATTTGGTTGCCTCTTTAATAGTTGCAGAAGCTGTCCTTCAACATGGAGAAAGGACATAAGTGGTATATGGCTTGAAGGAATGGCAATTGATACAGATGGCTCAATATTTGCGGTGGGGAGAAGCAGTTCAGATCTTGGCCTTAAAGATGGAGATAAGGTAGTAGTATTAAAAATGGATCCATGTGGTGATTCATTGATAAGAAATGATATTACAAATAATGTAAGGGCTGGTGCATCATCCGTTGTAATTGATACCACCTATGCGTATATAGCAGGTTCTCAATGTCCATCAATCAACGCTGGAGATATATGTGATACCTATGCAGCGCGCATCAATAAGAACAATCTGAGTGTAGTTAATCTATGGAACATATCGGGAACTTCCTCAAGAATAGATTTTATTAAAAAGGTTATCCCGTTTCCAAATGACATACTCTGGGGAGTGGGGACTGCAAATGATTCAAGTAAAGAGCCATATACAATCCCAAATATAATGATGATGAAGATGAATACAAATTCAGGGCAATATTGTAACTGGAATCCATTTCCACCGGATGGAGATACCTATGACTATGGGACAGATATAGCATATAATTCTATTGAGGGTAGAGTCTATTTTACAGGAAGAATGAATACCACTGAGGGGTATTTATCAAGTTTTCTCATAAGCGATTGTTCATACTCACAACCCTGTAGTTGCAGCCCAACGGGTAATACGGTAAAGATTATATATAATGACCCCAATATTTATGCTACACATCCATATTCAATGCTACTTGATTCAAATAATTTTTTTATAACCGGTTTGCTTACTGATCAGGGTGGTTTATGGGAAGGATTTGTTGCAAAGGTCTCTGGAAACTCGGTTTTGCTCTCTGATAAATTTAAAATGACCCAGAAATATGATGCATTTGCACATATAGGTAATGGCCCATCAGATAATCTTGTAATAGTCTCAGGTCTTATTGGATATGATGGTTCTTCCTCAGTAGGGTCTGCAACTGGAATAGTATCTGTCTATGATAAGGTTAACTTAAAGCAGGTAGCCACTTTCTTCCCCTCCAATACAAATATATGTTTTTCTTCAGGGATTGATGCTGGCAGAGGGATAGTATTAGTCTGCGATACCCCCACTGGTGCATCAATAATCAGATGTACCTCATCTGGTATCTGTCCATAAAAATAAGAAAGTGGACTAAAAACAAAAGATTGGTGCTAAAAAATTTAAATTAACCTGATTGGCTATACCCGACGAAATCCTCAAATGCTTATGCCCGCAAGGTCAATGCAATGCATAAAATTTAATCTCTCAATCAAGAATAAAATTTTTATATTTCTTAGACTGTTCATACTTTATTTAAGAGTCGTAAAATTTATGCAGTGCGAATCATCTGCTGAACGAAGTGAAGCAGGATGATTCTTTTGTGATTATGCCAAAGGCATCACACAATCAAACTAACACCCAAACCTAACTCACGATAGCCGAAATTTCCGTGCCGTTTAAGCGAAAAGGCGGAGCAATGCTCCGCCTCGTATTTTAACTCCGTCTAAAATGAATCAGGGATGGAAGGAAAAACAGCCCTTTGGGATCTTGGTGGCCCTGGCTCGCCCCCACGCCGCCCGGTACAAAACGAGGTTGCTTCCGCTGTCCAGAACCACCGTATCCAGCTCCGTTTCCTGGAACCAGCTGCCCCCGGGTGGCTCAAAGGCAAAAGTCACCGGCGTTTGCGGGTGGGTGATGTCGTAGGCGTGAACAGGCAGATCCGCCGTTTCGTTGGCGCTGGTGCTGACGATGAGGTAGTTGCCGATACCCGTGACGTTGTTGTACTGCCAGGACAGGCCGGTTATGGAGAAAAGCTGTTGCGGGGAGCCCGGGTTGGAGAGGTCGTAAACCGCCGCCGCCACCGTGGAGAAAGGCTTGTAAACCACGTAAAGGCGGTTACCCCACACATCAAAATCTCTTACGCCGTCTAAACCTCTCCAGCCGGGAATGGAAATGGTGGCCACCTGGCTTGGGGCTACGGCGTTCGCGACGTTGAAGATCAGGATGTTGTTGCTGACAAGGTCGGTGGTCACGAGGTGAGCGCTGGCACCCGACCCCACCACGCGGATCAAGCCGCGTGCAGAGGTGTTGGGAAGGGTAGCCACGACCTGCAAGCTGGACGGGTTGGACATATCGGCGATGTCAATACCGCCCGTTGCCTGCCCCTGGGCGAGGTAGGCGGCGGCGTAGACCTTGCCGTTTCCAGCCACGAACAGGGCAGCGTTTCTGGCGCCGCGGGACGTGGGGATGTAAAAGGGAGGGGTGATCCGAAAGCGCTGGAGTGGCTGGCTGAACCCCGTGAGTTGGCCCTGGGCGCCGGTGGTTACGGAAAAGGTCACCCACCCAAAGTTCATGAACATGGCGAGCCCCGTGGGGTTGTCGGGCAAGAGGGCCAGATCCCACTGCTCGGTGTCGTCGTCGGGAGAGCCTTCAATGAGTCCCCATGGAGTATAAGGTGCACCTTCCATTGCAAGGACTGGATTTTCTGGATTTGTCACATCATAAATATTTGCTGAGGTGTAGTTGGAAAAGATGAGGTAGTCCTTGCCACCGTACCTCCAGCGGTTGATGCGGTAGGTACGGCCGGTGGGGGAAAGCTCCCGGCCATCCGGGCAGCTGGTGCAGTCCCAGAAGTATTGAGTCACTATCCCACCCACACAATCAGAACTCTCTATGTCTGTTATATCCCCTATATCTGCTCCTGCATCTCTTATATCAATATAACTGTCCTCTATTTCAATATCTTCTCCTGTTATATCTCCTGTTTCCTCTCCTCCATCCAGAGACCCTCCCATACATCTGCCTCTCCTACCATCTCCATATTCGCATACAGAGTTCTGTGGACATATTTTGCCAGTACAACAAAATATCGGATTGAATATGGATACATCCTCCCATCTCTCACATCTGCCATTAAAACATACCTCACCATCCACACATTCACACGAATTATTACACAACTCATTTTTATTTATATCTCCAATTACATCATCCGCTAATCTTGCATCAGTTATATCCTCTACCTCAATTGTTACATCTTCAATCTCATTATTTATATCGCCTATGTGATCAATTATGTCTTCTATTATCCCTTCTGTATCTCTTTCGCTTACCATTATATCACCACCATTATCGGGCAACAGAAGAACATCTCCGCCATCATATTCATATTTATCTTATCCACAATCAATACAGGTAATATCTTTTGGTTCCTCCTTAACAGTGCTGGAACAGGAGTAAATTAGCAGAATATATACTAAAATCATCAGTGAATAGACAGATTTGTCCTTCATATTTTTACCTCTTTAATTCAATAGTTATTTACTTCAAAGTCAATGTGTTTTGACCATAGTAAACATAGCCTGTACCGGCTGTCCTTCTAATTTCAATTGATATATAGCCAACACCAGAAGGCTTTGTATAGATTATAACAGGACAATTTAATGCAAATGTATTGGGGTAGGCAGGGGCGGTAAATGGGCAGGGACTACCTACCTGAATACCATTGACCTTAAAAATGATTTCTCCTGATGTACCATTATTAACAGCGGTTACAAATCCAAGCCCTCTTAGTGTATTTCCGGGTATTGAATCAAAGTCAACTGCCCATCTGTTTATTTCTAAAAATGTGGTACCATCAGTACCATATAGAGTCTCTGGTGTGCCGGTCAACACAACCGCCGCATGCCAGCTGTCAACCATATCAGCATTGAGATTTGGAACCTGTGTTGTAGAAGTTACTTTCATTGGTGGTGTGCCGGTGGCTATATCAGAAATCAACAGTCCGCTCGCACGAATATTACCTGTAACATCCAGTTTCTGTGTTGGGGAGCTATTGCCTATTCCAACATAATCAGTCTCGCCATCAAAATGAATCTTTGCTCCACCAGCATTTGCAATTTCAAAGGAGCCATTATAGCTGGTTGCATATAAACTCCATTCTGAACTCCTTGTCCCATTAACCGGGCCGGTGTAGTTATATGTAAGTTTTATCCCTGTATAACCAGCCGCACCGCTACTTCTATAAAGGTGCAATCTCTCGGTAGGATTGGCAGTTCCAATTCCGACATTTCCGGAGGTTGTAGCAAGATAGGTATTCCCAGAGACTGTAAGTGAATCGAGTGTCCCAACTCCAGTGATATTTGAGTATGTCCCAACTGAAAGGTCACTGTTTGTTATGGTACCATCTATTATCATTGCCGAACTTATACTATTTGCCTGATTTTCATTTACAAATGTTGAATCACAGGTATTGCAGGAGGTAATTCCGGTATTGTCTGTACCACACATAAAATATTCAACGCCGGGTTGCTCTACATAATATTTTACAACCTGACCATCAGTGCAACCCGATTTATTTAATTTTGAAAGAGTGATAGTAGCATTGGCTATGTCAGAACCGGTAATTGTCCCGTCTGTTATCATCGCAGATGTTATACTATTTGCCTGTCCCTCATTTACAAACCTTGTATCATATGCACTCCCATCCTGATAACTATTTGAAAGAGAGAATGTAGTTCCATTTAACTGAAGGCCTGTGCCAGCAGAATAGGTGGTATCATTGTCATATGCATAGGTCCACTCACTCCCTGTGAATTTAAGAATTTGATTTACCGATGGATTTCCAGAAGAGAGGGGGAAACCTCCAATTCCAACCACGATAGGGTCTGGATAGTTTCCTTTAAGATCCCCACCAGCAACTGTCCCCTTTGTTATGTCATCCGATGAATCTGTATCACCAATATTTGAAATTATGATTTCATTGGGTAACATACCAGGATTAATTGAGATTCCATTTCCAGATTTAATATTAAAATTACCAGCGGCATCTGGTTGATTATTATTAATAGTGGTAATGCCTGCAATATCCGAAGAGCATATCCATTTTCCATCTGAGGATGAATATCTCATTATCTGTCCATCATTACAACCCGATTTACTTAATCTATCTATATTTACTGAGCCAGCGGCAATATCATCATTTGTAATTGTCCCGTCTTTTATCATAGATGAGTCAATACTTGATACCTGTCCAATCTGGACATAGATATTGTCAAGATATGTCTTATCAATTGAGATTGTACCAATCCCCACTATCGGATTTGGGTCTACAACAATCCCGATTCCACCACTGATTGCAATCTGATTACTGCATATATCACACTCTACCGTTCCATCTTCATTTATCTTCTTTACACAGGTGCCGGTACTACAAAATCCACTTATCCTATTCTGCTTCGCAATAAAGACCTGATAATCATCCTTTGAAAGATATCCATCATTACTCGCATCTGCCTTCTGAATTCCAATGCTACCAGTATCGGTGATGGTTCCCCCAGTCAGGGGTGCAAGTGCGCTTATCTGCTTCACTCCCGGGATGGAGGATGCATCCCCTACCCACTTCCCATTCTCATCTATTATCTTGTTATTCCCAATATATATACTGCTCGGATGAATATCCCCAACCACATCATAGGCGGTAAAGGCAAATGGGACAGAACCTATCCTCTGCCTCGGACTCATCGCCTCATTGTTGATTCTGACCTCAAGAAAGAGGTCATACCTATCTGCAAAAATAGACATCAGATTTATATTTTTGCCTATCTCAATGGCATAAAATCCATCTCTAATGTTTACATTCCCTATGTCCTCTTCAAGTAAAGGATTACCTCCACTTACAGCATCATAAATCCCAAAAGAGATATTCACATTCCCATTTACTGGATTCCCATTTGTATCCGTTAGATACCCTTGATGCAGGATTACTCTTGGGATATCTCCTGCATATACAGTAGTGGAAAGTAAAATGATAAAAGCACAAAACAATTTCTTTATCATCGTAGACCTCCTTAAAACATTTCACTTCTTAAAAAGCATACTTCTGTGCAGAATAAATTGACTGTTTTTCATCTCATCAGACGCCGTAAAGCCGGTTACTGATTCAAGAGTATAATTTACCGAGCTACATACACCAGCATTGGAATCATATACAGATTCAAGCCTTATGATATAATTGACCCGCGTATCTATTCCACCATCTCCTACATCCAATACATCCTCTAACGATACATCCTCTACATCCTCCAACGATACATCTTCTATATCAGGTATATCCTCAATAACATCAGTAAAATCGGTTATGTCTGATACATCCCCTATATCTGCAATGTCTGATATATCCTCTATATCAGATATATCTGCTATATCTCTGACATCCATTATCTCAGAGACATCGCCAGTGTCATTTACATCCACAAGATCTGTTGTATCAGTAATATCTGTGGAGATTATATCTGAGATTGCATCTGTCCCGGCATCTCTGGCAATTCTTATACACCCCTTCTGTTTATCACAGGTATATCCTTCTTTACAGTCCATATCTGTCTTACACTGGTATGAAAAGTCATTAATCCCTATATCCTCAGAACATGCAAAGGTGAGGAGCAGACCAAAAAACAAGAGAGACTTTATATATCTCATAACCACCTTCCTCCTTGTATTAAAAATTATATGAGGTTGTAAAAAGCAATTTTCCATTGTCAATAATAATTGAGACTGTCCTGTTATTCTCCTTTCTAATCTTATCCAGAATGAAATAACTGGCAACTCCACCAACAATCCCTATTGAACCCAAGGTCATAAGGGTGTTCCCCAGAACCACCTTACCATCAATATCATCCTGTTTACTCTGTGCCTCTTCTTTTGTAATTCCTATGATGTTTCCCAATTCATCTCTTGGTGCGCTACTTAATTTCTGACGATAGTCATCTGCCTCAGATGCGGCATTGAGTCTCACAATCAATCCGGGGATCAAAAGTGCCACACCGGTTCCAAGTATGCTGATAGGTATAATATTTTTCTTAAAGAAATTCTCCTCTTTCTCGTGCAATATCTCTTTTGAGATTACTCTGACATTTTCATTAAGAGATGGATTTATGGGCTTTGCCTCAATAACTCGTGTGGATGAGGACTTATCTTCTTTCTTCAAATCCTTCTTTATCTTTGCAAAAGGCTCGCGCAATTTTGGAGAGACAGATGGAGATAGTGTAAAATCCGGGTCTATCTCATATATCTCTTTAATTACACCATCCGCCAGTGCCTTTCTATCAGATAAGATATAAATAAAAGCCTTGTATTTATATAACTCTACCAGTTCTTCCTTCTTCATATTGTATTTGTATCCCTCAAGTTGATTTATCTCCTTGAGACACTTCTCATATTCCATAGAATCATATAGCTCAATCACTCTTTTGATCTTTGCAGAGTATTCCTCTGCGTAAAGTGAGGTGGTGAAAATAATCAATAATAATAGGATTATATTTGTTTTGATATAATTTTGCATATTACTAACTCCAGAGATAAGATTAACTATCACAATATAAATTATGTCATAATTCATTTTTAGTGTCAATATAGATTTTTCCTCATCTTTATCTATCTATAAAATTTTCATAAATATGACAGATTATTTCCAATCATTACTGTCCGAAATAATCTGCTTTGAGAAGTTTAGTTCCTACAATTGAAAATTTCCTGTGACAACTAAAAGCATGTCAAAAAGATAATTCATTTACATATTATAGATGGATGTCAGATTGGATGGGGTATTTATTCATTGGAAGCCCCTCCTTTCTGGGTTTATTTTTTGTTTCAAAAGAATTTTACCCCATTGTGGACTTCCTTATCTAAAAAATTTATTTTGGACTGATGTGATTTTCAATTTTATATTCGTTGTCGGAATGAGATGTGGGTATGACAATTGGGTATATTGCAGGATAGATTCGTCTTTTAACTTGACAATGGCTGGATTTGTTTACATTATAATAAAGTCAATCAAGAGGTGATGAGATATGAACAAATCCGACCTTATAGAGATTTTGAGTCAGAAAAATAAAATTCCGCTTAGAAAATCTGAACTGATTGTTGAGTCATTCTTTGATTTTATTATAAGGTCATTGCAGGAGGGGAAGAGAGTGGAGATAAGAGGATTTGGCTCGTTCTCTACGAAGTCATATAAATCATATATGGGGAGAAACCCTAATACAGGTGAAAAGATTCTTGTCTCTCCAAAGAGGCTCCCGATTTTTAAGGCTGGAAGAGAACTTAAAAAATTACTCAATCCCGAATCTTAAGTTAATAGTTTTTTTTCAGAGAAGCTATAATAAGAATTGCCTGCTATAATAATATGGTCAAGAAGATTTATACCTATAAGTTTGCAGGCAGAGTTCAATTTCCTGGTAAATTCTATGTCATCAAGACTTGGCTCAGCATCCATTGAAGGATGATTGTGGGCAATAATGAGATTGTTAAAACCTTCCTTTATTGTCTCCTTGATAATATAAGTCTGGTCTATTGGGCAGTATGAACTATTGCCTATGGTCAGAGACAATTCTTTAATGGGAATTAACTTGTTGTTTAGAATAATTGCAATGAATATCTCCTTCGTTTCATTTATAAATTTCCCTTTCAGATAATCAAAGACCTTCTGGCTATTGTTTAGTGGTGAGCCATCAATCTTTCTTGTATTCAACCTTTTCCCTATCTCAAGAGCGGCTTTGATTTCAATTGCCTTCACCTTCCCAATCCCATCAGTTTTTGAGAGTTCTGAAATGGATGCCATATCAATCCCATTTAATCCACCAAATATTCTTAGAAGTCTGGCTGAGAGTTCAAGTACATTTCCACACTTTCTATTTCCGGTTCTAAGAATGATTGCCAGTAGCTCTGTATCACTCAAATTCTTCTCTCCATATCTCAGGAGTCTTTCTCTTGGCATCTCTTCTGATATATAAAATTCGCTTAGCATAATTTTGTTTTCAGAATCAATTTATGTGCCAGAATTTTTCTTAAAATTATTTGTAATTACTTAAAGGTCAGGTAAAAACCTGAGTGCTTGTGTCTTGTCTCATAATAAATGTTATAGTTAAGCCGATAAGGACTTTCTTTAAATATTTATGACTTTGCTCTGTATTCTTTGTAGTACTTAATGACCTTTCCTGCATCTTAAATATTCTGAATATCACTTCATCCGTCTCAATTATTTTTGCGTTTGTGTTCATAAAAATTTTCTATTTTCTACAGGGCAACATTAAATCATATTTATAGAGACATAACACTAAGTTGAGTTTCATCCGATTGGAGTCGTTTATTTAATTGAATGTATGATGTGATTGTTGACGGTTGAAAATCCATTTGAGTATTTTTCATCACCTAAAATATCGTTATTGTAACAAAGACAGACACATTTAATTTAGAACATATTGTTTTTTTTATATCAATTTCTGAAACTTCTGATCTTAATAGAGCATCTAAAATACTGATTGATTCAGGAGGTAATTTTATGTGTGATGTATTAAAAATTGGCCAGAAATTGGAAAATGTAAGTTTTGATGCCTATGACCCGGAGAAGAAGGAGTTTGTTCAAAAAGAGACAGATGAATTCTTAAAGGCAGGTAGATGGTTTATATTCTTCTTCTATCCGGCTGATTTTACATTTGTTTGCCCGACGGAATTAAAGGACCTATCTGACAAGTATGCTGAACTAAAGAGATTGGGTGTTGAGGTGGTCTCTTTTTCTACAGACACAAAATTTGTGCATCTGGCATGGAAGGATACAGAACCTTTATTAAAAGATATCAAATTTTTAATGGGGGCTGACCCAACAGGTAAAATAGCCCGGCTACTGGGTGTTTATGATGAAGAGACAGGGCTCGCAAGGAGAGGAACATTTATCTTTGACCCTGATGGAAGACTTGTAAGTGTTGAAATCTCTTATGACAATGTGGGTAGAAATGCTGATGAATTGCTCAGAAAGGTTAAAGCCCATATTTATCTCTCAAAGCATCCAGATGAGGCCTGCCCGGCTAAATGGAGAGAGGGGGAAAAGACATTGAAACCCTCTGAGGAGATTGTGGGAAAGGTCGGCTATGTCTTAAAATAAGAGAATTTTGCAGGATATTATATAACCTGAATATATTAAAATATATAAGTAAAAGTATTGCATAAAAATAGTAATCTGAGTCGGAAATAATTTAAGTTATCTTTGTTCCTTAAAGTCCGTTTGAAATATTAAACATTGGTTTGAAAAAATTATTGTTAAGCTGTAAGATTTTCTTAGAAAATTTTGAATCCTAAAATAGAGAGCGGACTTAAAGGCGATTGACATTATTTTCATTTTAAGTTAATAGACTATATCGGAGATGGAGTCCTCCGTAAAACTGCCTGTCAATATGGCTGATGACTCCTGCTAAAATTTTAAGCAGGAGGTTTTTTATGCTTTCCTCTAACAGTAGTGAGAATGACAAAGCCCTGAATAAGATTATTGAGATATCAGAAAATCTTGGGATTGTATTTATTGAGAGGGATTGTAAAGAGGTTGTAGATAGATTAATGGGAGGTAGATTCAATATAGTTTTTCTGGGGCAATTTAAGCGCGGAAAATCTACATTAATAAATGCCTTCTTAGGCAGGGATATTCTCCCGTACGGTGTTGTACCTGTCACCGCGATTGTCTCTGTGATTAGATATGGTGAGGTTGAGTGTTGCCTGGTAAAGATGCAGGATGGGACAGAGAACGAGATTGGCTTTGATGAGATTTATCTATATGCAACGCAGAAAGAGAATCCAGATAATAAGAAAGGTGTTGAATATATTGAGATTAGATTGAGGAATGATTATCTAAAAAGAGGTCTCTTTCTTGTAGATACCCCTGGTATCAGTTCTATATCTGAATCAAATACAATGGTTACAAAGGGTTTTCTTCAGAATATTGATACAGCAGTAATTGTTCTGGGAGTTGACCCCCCAATTTCCTACGACGAATTTGAGGTGATAAGAGAGATTAAAAAGAGAATTAAGGAGATTATCTTTGTTATCAATAAGGTGGATAAAGAACCTGTAGAGGATATTGAGGCTATCAGAAAATTCACTACGGATATCTTGAAGAAGGAATTTAATCTTGAAAATCCTGTAATATTTTGTGTGAGCGCAAAAGAGAGATTTGAAGGTAGAAACTCTTATGACTGGAATAATTTTGTGCATAAAATAGATGAGATGCTGCTAAATAAGAGAGCCATAATCTCGGATAGTTATAAGAACGCAATTGATAGGTTAACAAATCAATTGAAAGATGAGATTGATAGATATATTCAGGTTTTGAAAGAGCCAATTGAGAAATCAAGAGAGAAGGTAGTTTTATTAAACGAATTTAAAAAAGAGGCAGATATCTTTATTAGAGAACTTGGATATAGATTTCAATCAGAGCAGGATAGAATATCTCAATTAATAGACCTTGCTCAGAAAAAATTTCTTGATGAAAAGAAGGATGATATAAATAATGAATTTGAATCAGCATTTGATAGACTCTTAAATGAGCAGGTAAACAGCAACGGTTCATATTACAATGAAATACATAAGATTGCAGAAAAATATGTAAATCAGTGCATAGAGAGAATTTCAGGAGATGTTATTAGATATTATTCAGAATTTTCCAGAAGATATGCCGAGGAGATAAATAGACTTGAGAGTAAAATAAAAAGCATTCTAAATAGTGAGTTGAGTGTTGATGATTCTCCCAATATAAATATGTATGAAAGGAGTGAATTCTATTTCCATCATTTTATGAGATATACATCCTCTTCACCTCTTAAATTTCTTATTAATATATTTTTACCCAAAAGACATAGAATCAGAGTAATGAAGGGTGAACTTAAGGAGTATCTGGACTGGTTAATTTATGCAAATTGTTCAAGATATAATGGTGATATCAATCAGAGAATAATTGAAAGCCGCAGGAGGATAGAGGCAGATTTTAAGAGGAAGATTGATGAATTAATTGGGCGTGTAAATAATGCTGTCATCTATGCCGATAGATTTGCAAAAGAGGGGGAGAGTAGAATTAAAGGTGAGATATATAAATTATTGAGCTATAAAAGTCAGATAGAAGAGATCAGGTGTTTTCAAACTCAAGTCTGAGAAGAAGTTTCCTATAATTTAAAAAATCATTGCCCGGATTCAGCTTAATTTGAGGACTGTGGGTTTTATTGCCTGAATCCGGGCAATGGAGAGGATAATCTAAATATCAATTATGGGAAGATTCCCCTTTCCTGGTAAACCTTCTCAAGTCGTTTGAGGGCTACAATATATGCGGCTGTTCTCCAGTCTGTATTAAATTCTTTTGCAGTTTCTCTAACCCTTCTATATGCCGGGACAATCTTCTTTTTTAGTTTGCTGTCAACTTCTTCCAATTCCCAATATTCTGACCTCTTATTCTGTAACCATTCAAAGTAGCTTACAACTACTCCGCCAGCATTGCAAAGTACATCAGGGATAAAATCTATTCCTCTCTTTGCCAGAATAATGTCTCCTTCAGGAGTAGTGGGACCATTTGCACCTTCTGCAATCAATTTGACATTGATTTTTGGAGCTGTCTCGTCTGTTATCTGATTTTCAAGAGCGGCTGGAATAAAGATATCTGCTTTTGTGGTGATAAATGTATCAAAGTCAATTGCGTCTGCTTTGGGGTAACCTCTTACACCACCATTTTTCTTAACATAGGCAGCAAGCTCTTCAGGATCAATACCTTCTTTATTAATTATTGCACCTGTTACATCATGCACTGCCAGAAGTTTTGCACCTTGGGGCTTTAATAATCTTGCAGCCCAACTTCCTACATTTCCAAATCCCTGAACTATGTATGTTGCTTTTGAGAGGTCAAAATTGTTATCCTTTGCCCATTCTTCAATACAATAAATCACTCCCTGACCTGTTGCCTTCTCTCTTCCAAGAGACCCTCCTGATTCAATAGGTTTACCTGTAACAACATGAATGCATCTCTGCCTCTCATTTGGCGGTACCATTGATAGATATGTATCAAGAATCCACGCCATAATCTGGGCATTTGTGTTTACATCTGGAGCTGGTATGTCATATTCTGGACCAATATTATTTCCAAGAGCAAATGCAAATCTCCTTGTAATTCTTTCCAGCTCAGAAATAGAATATTTTGATGGGTCAATCTGAATTCCTCCCTTTGCTCCTCCAAATGGGATATCAGTAATTGCCGATTTCCATGTCATCCAGGTAGCCAGTGCTCTTACTTCATCAATATTCACATCTGGATGAAATCTTAATCCACCTTTATATGGACCGAGCACATTGTTGTGCTGGACTCTATATCCAGTAAAAATCTCAATTTTGCCATTATCCATCTTAACAGGGAAGTGGACAGTTATCTCATTTTGTGTATGAGAAAGAATTTTACGAATGTTCTGGTCAAAGTTTATAAGGTCTGCGGCCTTTTCAAATTGTAGCCGCACAGAATCATAGACTGACCTTCTTTTTTTTGGGATACTAATTTCTCTTTCGGCTTTTGCCATAATTTGCCTCCTGTTTTAATTAAATATATTCTTCACACTGCCATATAGGAACACCTTTCTGGCAAATTGAACACATTTTCCTGTTTTCACAATTCTTGCAGAGTCCCTCATATCCTTCTTCGTAAGCAATTTTTGTGGGGGAATACATAAAGGCTTTTTCTTCTTTGCCGCATCCATTGGTGAATTCTTCACAAAAATGAACTGGTTCAGAATTGGTTTTAATGTAGGAGCAATGCTCTTTTCTTATGCAGGTCTCACAAAGACCTATCGACTTATTATCTTTCATTGCCTATCCTCCTGTTAATGGTTAAGCGTTTCATCTCGCGCGCGCCCTCCATCTGGAGGTGATTAATAATGCACAATTTCTGTGCCAATCTTATATTGAGGTTAGATTTAGCTAATATATTGATATGACGCAATATTTAGGCAGATTATAATAATTCAATCTTTATAAGGTGTGGGGAATTTTTCACCAATAAGGAATTATTCCTCAGCATCTACAATTTTATATTTTCTTAACTTCTCTCTAAGAGTCTTTCTGTCAATCTTAAGAATCTCTGCAGTTTTAGATTTATTGTTTTTGGTGTATTTCAGGACATTGATGATATGTTCTCTCTCAACTTCTTCAAGGCTCATCTCATTATTACTAAAATTAGTAATTGAATAACGCATTATCTCTGGAAGATCAGGCACATCTATTAGATTGCTTTCACACATTACAACCATTCTTTGAATAATATTCTGCAATTCTCTTACATTGCCAGGCCATGAATAGTTTTTGAATATATTTAGTACATTATCCGATATTTTAAGGTCGGGTTTGTTATACTCTTTTTTGTAAAGTTCAAGAAAGTAGGCTGTAAGAAGAAAGATATCTTCACCCCTTTCCCTGAGAGGTGGGATATCAATTGGGATTACATTAAGTCTAAAATATAGATCCTCTCTAAATTTCCCTTGCTTAACAAGGGATAATATATCTTTATTTGACGCTGCAATTATTCTTGTATCCACTTTAATATTTTTGCTTGAACCTACCATATAGATTTCTTTTTCCTGAAGAACCCTTAAAAGTTTTACCTGAGTTGCAAGAGATGTCTCTGTTATTTCATCCAAAAAAATAGTTCCTTTTTCCGCTGTTTGAAAGAATCCTGCCCTTGTTTCATTTGCTCCTGTGAAAGAGCCTTTTAAGTGTCCGAATAACTGGCTTTCAAGAAGACCTTCAGGAATTCCTCCGCAATTTACCGCTACAAAAGGTGCAGTTGCCCGAGGACTATTATAATGAATAGCCTTTGCTACCAATTCCTTTCCAGTTCCACTCTCTCCACTTATCAAAACAGTGGCATTAGTTTGAGATGCCTTTTTAATTGATGTTATAACCTTTTTAATACCTGATGATTCCCCAATAATACCAAATTCATTGGATTTTGAGATTATACGATTAACTGAGGTCTGTATATTAATCTTATCAATCGCCTTTTGAATCGCGTTTAGCAATTCCTCTTCTGTAAATGGTTTGGGTAGATATTCCTCAGCTCCATTCTTTATAGCTGTAACAGCGGTATCTATTGATGCAAATCCAGTAATAACAATTGCTTGAATATTTTTATAATTTTCTGATATGTATTTTAATATATCTAATCCCGAAATTCCCGGCATTTTTATATCAGTAATTACAATGTTGATATCTTCAGTTTTCAATGTCCTGATTGCATTTTCTCCATTATCTTTTAGAATAAGATTGTATCCTTTAGGTTTGAGAATTCTCTCTATCATTTCCAGGGTTTCAAGAGAATCATCAATTACGAGAATTTTATAATCTTTGTTCATATTCAATCCTCATCAACATTAATTACAGGAATTACAGGGAATTTTAATACAAAATTGAGAACCTTTTCCCTCTTCGCTTTCAACTTCAATTTTGCCACCATGTGATTCTATAATCTCAAGTGCAACTGATAGACCAAGACCTGTTCCTTTACCAACCTCTTTTGTTGTAAAAAATGGGATAAATATCTGGTTTTTTACCTCTTCTGACATTCCAATGCCGGTATCTTTTATACAGATTCTTATTTCATTTGAAATTTTTTCAGTTTTAATAGTAAGATCGCCACCATTTGGCATTGCCTGAATAGCATTCACAATAATGTTCATAAGAACCTGAGTTATTTGAGATTGGTCAGCTTCAATCTCTAATATTTCATTAGATAATAAATCTATTAGTTTAATATTTTCTTTCTTGAGTCTATTGTCAAAAAATTGAATAAGTTCTTTAATAATATTATTAACATTAATTATAGTCTTCTTGGTTGGCACCTGACGGGCAAAAATAAGCAGTTTACGGATTATCTCTCTTCCGTAAATAGCTGCGTTTATTATTTTATCAATATCCTTTTCAATCTGTTCAGGTAATAGTGGATTTTTTTTAATAAGCTGTGCAAATCCAAGAATAATAGTGAGTGGTTCATTTAGTTCGTGGGCAATTCCCGTTGAAAGTTGACCAATAGTTGCTAATTTATCTGCGTGTCTTAATTGAATAGATATTTTTTCTTTATCTTCTTCAAGTTGTTGTTGCTCTATATATTTTGATATTTCAAGGGCAACGGCTTCAAGAAATGTAAATTCCTCTTTCAAAAATATGAAATCGGTTGTCTCAGGTTTTTTCTTAAAAGAGTAACATATTTCAATATATCCGCGCTCTTCACCCCATATCTTAATTGGCTTTTTAATACTAATTTTAGATTCATTAAAGTTTTTTGATTTATATTCTTGTGAGTTTATGAATATTCTGGCTGAGGCATATTGAGGGATTAAAAAGGCAGTTGGTAGTATGTCAGTGATATTTTGAATTACATCATCAAAAGAAAATTCTTTGTGCTGAATAATTTTATTTATGTTATAGAGGCAGGAAAGCTCCTTCATTCTCTCTCTCAAACTGAACTGAGCCCTCCTGTCTGATACCGATATTCCAATTGTCTGACCGACGGTTTCATAAAATTCTGTTTCGCTTTTTGTAAAGAAGTGCTTATTTTTAGATTTGAGTATTAGAAGCCCGTTGTCATCAGTATTAATCTGGAATGGCAGAATAATAAGAGATTTATATATCCCGGATAATTTTAATGTTTTACTAACTGTGCCATCTTTTGCATCAAAGATTTTTATTTCCAGTGGAATGTCTGTATCTGGAATCCATATAGCACCGGTTCTTGTAAAATATTTATTAGTCTTGATGATCTTACCTGATAATATTGCCGAATAAAGAATCTCAAAGTCATTAATATTTTTAAAATCTGGATATGTTGCATCTGCATCATTAATAGAATTTAAGACTTCGTATAAGAACGTATTAGATGGCTTCTTTAATAAAATTCCTCTATAATATTTTGTCTCCTCTTTTGAAATGAATTCAGCTGAGTCACACTTTGAAAAATCAATAAACATCTTTAATATCAATTTGATAAAGTCAGTTCGTGAGATGCCCAAATTTGCATATCGGGATATCTGTCTTGAAAGTGTACAGAAATCCCACGCACTCTTGTTTGAACCATCTGGCATGAGTTTGTATCTAATCTTCATATTTATTGAAATACGATATTGTAAAAAAAAAGTAAAGTAAAAAGAATTTGAAAATATACTATGATTTTATTATATTTCCTTTTTTGATTGACAGAGTATAAACTTGGTAGTACCACTCTCAATTGCTGTGGGTTTTATTGGAGTTTTTATTACAATTTTGTTTTATGCCAGTGGTGTCTGTCAGGCCAACTGGCATTTTTTTTTTTAACTTCTGACAGAGGAGGATTATCTTATGTCCGTAATCAGCGATGTAATTGCGAAAGTAAAAGAGAAGGACTCATCACAACCTGAATTTATTCAGGCCGTAACAGAGGTGATGACAACACTCGAGCCTACTGTAGAAAAACATCCTGAATTTGTCAAAGCCAAGATCTATGAGAGAATTGTAGAGCCAGACCGCGTAATTATTTTTAGAGTTCCATGGGAGGATGATAAGGGAGAGATTCATGTCAACAGGGGTTTTAGGGTGCAATTTAACAATGCAATCGGTCCTTATAAAGGTGGTCTGAGATTTCACCCTTCAGTAAATCTCGGTGTTATTAAATTCCTTGGATTTGAGCAGATCTTCAAGAACTCACTCACAACCCTGCCTATGGGTGGAGGAAAGGGAGGCTCTGATTTTGACCCAAAAGGGAAATCAGATAGAGAGGTAATGAGGTTCTGCTATGCATTTATGAGAGAACTCTTCAGACATATAGGGGCAGATGTGGATGTCCCTGCTGGAGATATTGGGGTTGGTGCCAGAGAGATTGGTTTCTTGTATGGATATTACAAGAAGATCAGAAATGAACATACCGGGGTACTCACAGGAAAGGGGCTTGAATACGGTGGCTCACTGATCAGGCCCGAGGCTACGGGATACGGAGTGGTCTATTTTGCGGCCGAGATGCTCGCTACCAGAAAAATGGATTTTGCGGGCAAGAGAGTGGTGATCTCTGGCTCGGGAAATGTCTCTCAATATGCAGTGGAAAAGGTAAATCATCTCAAGGGAAAGGTGATAACTCTCTCTGATTCAAATGGGACAATAGTTGATGAGGAGGGTATTGATGAGAAGAAACTGGCATTTGTGATGGAACTCAAAAATGTAAAAAGAGGTAGAATTAAGGAATATGCAGATAAATTCAAGGTACCATATTTTGAAGGAAAATCGGTTTGGGAAGTTATTAAAGAGAAGGGACTCAAGCACGACATTGCACTTCCCTGTGCCACTCAGAACGAAATCAATAAGGAGCTCGCAGAGGCGATGGTAAAGAATGGCTGCTTCTGTGTATCAGAGGGTGCAAATATGCCATCTGACCTTGAGGCAATCAAAGTATATCAGAGCAATAATGTTCTATATGGTCCCGCAAAGGCGGCGAATGCAGGTGGTGTTGCCACATCCGGTCTTGAGATGAGTCAGAACAGCCTCAGACTCAGCTGGACGAGGGAAGAGGTTGACCAGAGATTGCATAATATTATGAAGAATATTCACAAGTCATGTCTGGATGCAGCAGAGGCATATGGTAAGAAAGGCGATTATCTAGCTGGAGCAAATATCGCTGGATTTATAAAAGTTGCAAAAGCAATGCTTGCATATGGAGTAGTCTAATTTAATTGTCTAAAATTGAATACTTTGTTTTAGACCCTGCTGTAATGGCAGGGTATTTTTTTATAGTGACAAAAAATTCATAAGTCGTTTAATGCAACAAATAATTTGTCTTTTTTTAAGCAAAAGTGTATAATGGGAACATTAATTTAAACCTTTTAAGGAGGTGTTTTATGAAGAAAATTTTTATGCTCTTTTTAGCAGTGATTCTGGTCGCTGCCTGTGCGACTGCAAAGACGGATGTTGCAAAGACAAATCCATCTGAGAATGTAAGTACACCATCTGCCCCTGTTTCTCCAGAGCCATCAAAATCTATGACTCCACCGGCAACCCCATCGCCAGCCCAAACTCCATCTGCCCCTGCAACAGGCGGTGATGCCAAACAGCTCAATATGGATGTAACTGATATGTCTTCAACAACTCACAATACACTTTCAGAAAAAGAAGACCCAAATGCTGTTAAATATCCAGGTGTATCAATTCCAAATATGGCAAAGAAAGAAAAATTGAATAATGCATTGATCAGGTCTGGAAAGGGAGAGGTTGATACAAATCCGTATTCTGAGAGTGGTGTGAAGCCAGAGAGCGATACTAAAAACAAGAATGCAGATAATGGCTATGGAATCAATAGCCCGGTTCAGAAAGAGTCTGGGAATAAAATTATGTTAAAGACAGATGCTATTACAAATCCCAGAGACGAGAATTTCTCCCCAGTTTATAATGTCTCTAACGACAATGCCAGGGCTGAGGAGGGGAATCTGTCCTCTGACTACAAGGCTGTTGTTGGTGTAAAGAATGTTGTAAAGAAGGAGATTAATGACAAGATTTCTGCCAGGACCGGAAGGGGTGCATCACAGGAGAATCCAACCGGAGCAGCAACCGGCTCAAAAGGTAGTGCATCAAAGGTGAATGGAGTTGCGGTACCGAATCCCGTTCAGAAGAGTACAAACTCCTTCATAAATACAAAGACTAAAGGCATTGGGCTCTGGGAATAATTTATTAGACATAATAATTCTACAAAGGAGACCAGTATTCTGGTATCCTTTTTTTATTTTAAAGCATTGTTGAGGTCGTTCAGATTAAATGGTTTTAAGAGGGCTTTATAAAAGCCGTATTCTAAATATCTGGTCAAAAATGGGTCTCTTGATGAACCTGAGCAGATTATTACCCTGATGTCTTTATCAATCAGCTTTATCATTTTTAAAATACTGATGGCATCCAGATCATCTTTGAGATGGAGGTCAAGAATAACAGCCTCTATTTTGGAAGATATATCTAAATTTTTCTTTATTATTTCCAATCCCTCTTTACTACCTGATGCGGTAAAGGCATTAAATCCCAGATGATTTAGCATATCATTTGCAAGTTCCCTGATTACTGGTTCATCGTCAATTACAAGGATATTTTTACGATTCAGATAGAGTACATATATGGCAAAGAGGAGATATATTAGTGAAGTTGTATATGTTAAAAGGGATAATAAATTCATAATACCAGAATAATTATCAGTTATAAAATAACCTTTACCCGTAATATTTAATTGATTTAGCATTTATAATATTCTTCATATTTCGTCAACAAAAATAGATGTTTGATTTTTTCTTTATTTGGTTGATATTTCATAGTAAATAATTATATTGGTAATTGAGTAAAAGGAGATTGCTATGACAAAGAGAGATAATTTTAGAGAAAGAGAGAATATGGTTGTAGAGAATACTTCAGCGGTAGAGATAAAGAGAGACATATTAAATAATTTATTCTGTCATCAGGGGAAATTTCCAGAGGTGGCTACTCTAAATGATTGGTATCTGGCGGTAGCCCAAACAGTGAGAGATAGATTGATGAAGAGATGGATATCCAGTTCACATACATATTTTGAAAAGCAGAGTAGAACTGTGGTCTATCTATCGGCTGAATATCTCCTTGGTCCACAGCTTGAAAATAATATGTTGAGCCTCGGTATTACAGAACAGGTTAAAGAGGCACTTTCACTTCTAAAATTAAATTATGATATGATAATCAATGCAGAGGAGGAGCCAGGTCTCGGAAATGGTGGACTGGGGAGGCTTGCAGCCTGTTATCTGGATTCACTTGCTACTATGAGAATTCCGGCAATTGGTTATGGAATAAGATATGAGTTTGGGATATTTGATCAGATAATAAAAGATGGATGGCAGGTTGAGATGACTGATAAGTGGTTACAGTTAGGTAATCCGTGGGAGATCCCGAGACCTGATATAATGTTTTATGTGAAATTTGGTGGACATACAGAGAATTATAATGATGAATCGGGTAGATTTAGGGTGAGATGGGTCCCGGATAGAATGGTGGTGGGAACTCCTTATGATAATTGCATCCCCGGATATAAGACAAATAATTCTATAATGTTGCGTCTCTGGAAGGCAGAGGCCTGTGAGTCATTTGACTTTGCAAGCTTTAATGTAGGAGACTACTACGGTGCCGTTCATGAAAAGGTGGTATCAGAGAATATTACAAAGGTCTTATACCCCAATGATGAGCCTATGGCTGGCAAACAACTCAGATTGGAGCAGCAATATTTCTTTGTATCCTGTTCATTGCAGGATATGGTGAGAATATTTTTACAAAGAGACAGGGATCTTAGAAATTTTCATAAGAAGTATGTTATTCAGCTCAACGATACACACCCTGCAATAGCTATAGCTGAGTTGATGCGTATACTTCTGGATGAACATAACTTTACATGGGAGGATGCCTGGGAGACTACCAGAAAGACATTTGCCTATACAAACCATACATTATTGCCAGAGGCACTTGAAAAATGGCCTTTATCACTTTTTGGAAAGATTTTACCCCGACATCTTGAGATTATATATGAGATAAACAGGAGATTTCTGGACGAGGTAAGAAGGAGGTTTCCAGGGGACGAGCAACTTGTAAGGGATGTGTCATTATTTGAGGAAGGGAATGAAAAATATGTGAGGATGGCGAACCTCGCTGCGCTCGGAAGTTTTTCAATAAATGGTGTTGCAGAGCTACATACAGAACTTTTAAAAAAGACTGTATTGAACGGCTTCTATAGAATCTTTCCAGAGAGATTCAATAATAAGACAAATGGGGTTACACCAAGGAGATTTATCGCCGTCTGTAATCCCGGCCTGTCCTCTCTTATCTCAGAGGTAGCTAATAAGAGATGGCTTATAGATACAAGCGAGCTGAGGATTCTGGAGAGATATGCAAACGATGTAAGGTTTCAGGAGAGATTTAAAAAGATTAAAATAAATAATAAGAGAAGATTGAGTGAGGTTATAAGGCAGAGGACCGGTGTCGTGGTTGACCCTGAATCCATATTCACCATTCAGGCGAAGAGGATACACGAGTATAAGAGACAACATCTGAATGTGCTTCACATAGTTGCAAGATATCTTGATATCAAATTTAACAAGAATTTTGAGTATGAACCGAGAACTTTCATATTTGCAGGCAAAGCCGCTCCCGGATATTTTATGGCAAAACTGATTATTAAGTTGATTAATTCTGTCGCAGAGGTGATTAATTCGGATACTTCTATTAAGGGGCTGATAAAGGTTGTATTCCTGCCCGATTTTAATGTAAAGAACGCGCAGATAATCTATCCTGCAGCGGATATATCTGAACAGATAAGTACAGCAGGGAAGGAGGCATCAGGGACAGGGAATATGAAGTTTGCCTTCAATGGGGCACTTACGGTGGGGACTCTTGATGGGGCAAATGTGGAGATAAGGGAGGCTGTTGGTAAGGAGAATTTCTTTTTATTTGGACTCACTGCTCAGGAGGTTATGGATTATAAGAAAATGGGGTATAATCCGAGAGATATTTTTAATAATAATAATCAGTTAAGATCAGTAATAGATTTTATTATGTCATACGAAATCAATGGCAAAAATGGGAATATATTTACCCCGCTTGTAAATTCTTTGATAAATAATGATGAATATATGTTATTTGCAGATTTTGATTCTTATGTAAGGACAGAGAAGATTGTAGACGAGACCTATAGGCAAAGTAGAGAGTGGTATAAGAGGGCAATATTGAATGTCGCCAGAATGGGAAGATTTAGCTCAGATAGGGCAATACTTGAATACAATAGTGAGATATGGAAGGCACCAATCATAGAAGTAAATGCCGAATAATTTCTTTAGTTACAGGAATGTACAATTCGTGAGTATATTGAGAGAGGGATCTCCGCAGAGGGGTTCTGTCTGCAATCTGTCAGTCTTATATCATCCCTGCATTTTTTGCATTCAATGGTTAGGTAGTCTTTAATCTCCTTGTAGTTGGATTGTGGTAGTATAATTCTAAAAGAGAATGAGCTCCTTTCGTATCTATAGAGGTATCCTTCAATGTTATAATTCTGATCGAGTTCTTTTAATATCTCTTCCAATCTGTTTATGCCACGATATCGCGTAATAAATTCAAGTTGATTATCCATTTCAACAAATCTATTGAGTCTGTTCTTGATGGCTTCAAGGTCTGAGGTATTATTGATAAGATTTGCCCCTTCGTTATTTACAGTTCTAATTATCCAGTTCTTAAAGTCATACAGGTCATCTTTTGAGTATCCGATTTCAAGGACAGGGTCGTTGTGTCCTTCTCCTCTTGTATAAAGAGTGGCAAATTCAATCCTAACATTCTTCAGTGCGATTGAGGAGAGTGCCAGAAAGAGATTCTTTATCTTTTGAGAGGAGAAGGAGAGGATCTGAACAGGATTCCTGAGTGGCATCACTTTGAGGGTGAACTCAAACGGATAGAAAAGGATTCTTCCGGTTACCATAATCAATCTGTTTATATCCGAACCAGTTGCCATCCTCGGAGCGGAGATAGATTCATATATCCTGCCATCGGGTAAAATCCCTCTGATGCCCCTTATATTTCCACCAAAGTCTCTAATTGTGTAATTGAGTGCGGGGATGTGGTATTGATCAAACCAGTCTGAGAATGTCATCTCTTCTTTTGTAAAGATGGGTGGAAAGAAATATCCGAGTGTGAGTCCTTCGCTATTGAGGAGACGCTCTGCATCATTGATTTTGTATTTTGAACTTACATTTAGAAGGAGAGATTTCTTGTTAATACTTATAGTATTTTCATCAATTTTGCTCTCAAAGATAATGTTTGAATTGGCTGAATCAATGAAGGATAGCCTGAATCTGTATCTCTTCAGCAGAAGATGAATCTTTTCTATATCTGATAATCTGGATGCACTGATATATAGTTTATTGTTATTCTGGGAATATTGAGAATGTATCCCTTCAGCCTTCAGTCTTTCAAAAAATTCTCCCAATGACTTTTCCATTATCGCTCCGAGAAGAACTTCCCTCTGTTCATAATATTATTGGGGTCAAAAGATTTTTTCAGTATATTATATAAATCTGTGCCGCAACCGAGCTGTTTTCTTAGATGCTCCATCTTTGAGATTCCTACTCCGTGATGATGACTTATTGTTGCCCCCATCTTTACAACTACATCAAGTGCATTCCTCCATATAAAATCATAATTTTTAATTGCATCTGAATAATTGGATGCCCTCCCTGCAAATGTAAAATATATTGAGCAACCATCTTCATAGGCGTGGCTGAAATGTGCCATCAAAAAGGCACGGTCCTGTATCACCTTCTTTACTTCATAGTAAAGTTCACGAATCTTATCATAGGTAGTGGCTATCTCCATTGTATCTACAAAACCACCTGCATAGAATATTTTTGATTGTTTGTAAGAGATTGAATATCTGTTCTTCTCCCATCTGATGGCTGGCTCTTCTCCCATATCCATAGCACCATATTTCTGTGCTATCTGATTAGACTTTATCTTGCAGTATTTTACATATTCGCTTTCATTGCCAGAATGTATTAAGACCATCAGGCACCCCTGGGTAATGAATTGAGAGAGGGAGTTCAGAATATGGGGAAAGGAAAGGATTCGCTTCAAAAAGATATCAGAGAGGTCTCCATTCAGGTCGTCAAGATATTTATATAAAGGATTCCTACCTTTTTTCTTATCGCCTTTATGTCCGAGTGCAATGAATGAATCAAGTTCATCGTATAACCTGATTACAGTCCCTCCAACATCGCTTTGCATCATCTCTCTAATAGCCTCAAGTCCATCATCAACTCTCTTGAAGAGATATGATGAGTAGGTTTTGTATCTTGGCAGATAATTGAGCCTTAGTGAGGCGGAGCAGATAATACATAGTGTCCCTTCGCTCCCGATAAGTAGTTGATTCAGGTCACCACTGATATCCGAAGAGATTATTTCTGATGTATCAATTATCTCTCCTGATCCTGCCACAACTTTCAGGGAGATAACCATATCTTCAATCTTACCGTATTTTGAGGACTCCTGTCCAGCAGAGCGAGCGGCGAGCCATCCACCAACAGATGAGCAGTAGATAGAGGATGGGAAGTGGCCTAAAGTGAAACCTTTATTATTTAGTTGAACCTCAAGAGGAAAACCTATCGCACCGGACTCTACATCAAGTATCAGACTCTGGTAATCCACATTTAGAATCCTATTCATCCTCTTTATATCCACTATTATATTAGCCTTTGATGAGGTTGGGACGGTGGCGCCACAAACGCCACTGCCGGCGCCAAATGGTATTATATTAAGTTCATCCTCATTGGCTACTTTGATAATCTTTACAATCTCATCTATGTTTTGTGGATATAGAATCAGGTCTGGTTTATGCTGCCAGACGCCGAACTTTGAGGCGATTACCTCTCTGGGCCAGAGATCCCTGTTATAAAATGTAAGGTCTCTATTATTATCCGAGACCCATCTCTCTCCCAATATGGAGATAAATCTCTTCTTGATGTTGTAAAGATCCTTTCCCATCTTACTGCAAAAATTGTCTATTAAATGAAGAGAGCAGTGCCCTCCATATAAAGAACATTGCAATAATCGTTGCAATCAGGATCAGGATGAGTTTAATTGCGGTCTTCTTACTCTCATCATCCGTCTTCTTCTTTATCTTTGTGTTGTAGAGTCTTGCGATGGACCTGTCGGCGAGTCGTTCTAACATCTTATTGCATATATCTGGAAATTTCTCGGTGTTTGTCTTGTAAAAATTTATAAGTTCCATTTCCAGATTATTATCAATACAGAAGTCAATTATCACATTGTGAAGATTTTCATTGGTAAAATCATTCTTGATAGAGGAGAGGAGTAAGTCAAATTTCTCTTTATTCTCTGTACTCACTTCTTAATCTCCGTAATAGGCGCTGGCATAAAAGTTAGTAAAAATATCACAATACATATATATGCTACAATTTTATGCCTTGTGTCAAGTTTAATATCTGCATCATCTCTAAGTGGTGGATGTCTCAAACCTATGACGAAGTAGCTCAAAAGCCCCCAGAAGAGCCATCCAGGCCAGGCAAATATTCCGAGTATTATCAGGATGATAAATAATATCCTTGAAATCCAGATAGCCCTATCTCCAAATAGTGCGTATGATATATGCCCTCCATCAAGCTGTCCGATAGGAAGGAGATTTAATGCCGTGACCAGCATACCGAGCCATCCAGCAAAACCTACAGAGTTGAGCATAATATCATATCCAGAGGGGATGTTGCCAATCAATATATATTGTAGTATTTTAACTATAAGAGGGTCCTGAAATTGTATTCCGCCTTCAGGTAATTTATTGATATCTATGATGGTTGATGTCTTTATTCCGTAGATTACTACTGAAACTGCAACTATGAAGCCGGCAATTGGACCTGCGGCTCCTATGTCAATAAGTGATTTTTTGCTATTAATAGGTGATTTCATCTTTATTACTGCCCCGAATGTGCCTACCCCGAAAGGTGCTGGGATAAAGTATGGAAGTGATGCATCAACTCTATATTTTCTGGCGCATAGAAAATGTCCCATCTCGTGAGTAAGCAGGATCCCAAGTAAGGATAGAGAGAAGGGCAGTCCTTTGAGGGCTGATTGGACCGGGTCTACAATAAAATTGAGTAGTGAGAGACCTTCAAGTCCAGCCCCAGCCAATGTGGTTGTTATTACCGTTGTAAAAAAAAGTAGAATATTAAGCCATGGAAACCTCTTCTTCGGTGGAATATATGGAGTATATATTCTTCCATCTCTTGTAATGATGTCTGGTATATGGATTCTGTTATTCTCTCCTTCCATCAATATTCTCCAGATAATAGTAAACATCCTCTATAATATATAGCGAACCTGTGATGAGGATCAGATAATTGTTAAATTCGTTGTGCGCCCTGTAAATGGCTGATTCAATATCCATAATGGCAAAGTAGCCTACATTTACTTTTTGAGCAAGCAGAATAAACTCTTCTTTTTTAAGTGATAGTGGATGTCTATTTTCAACAAAGATAAAATAATCAACGATATCCTTCAATATCTCTAATTTTTTTTCAGGCTCTTTATTTTTAAGCGATGAAAATATACATATTATCTTCTTCCTATCTTTATTAAATGTAATGATTGTTTCCTTGAGCCTTCTTATTCCATCTTCATTATGTGCACCATCTATTATTATGAGCGGATTTCTGGATACAATTTCAAATCTCCCTCCAAAACGGATATTTTGTAGTGTGTGATAAATTCTCTCTTCTTCAATATTAAAGTTCTCTTCTCTTGATAGCTCAACAAACGATGTTATTGCAAGGGCACAGTTTGAGACCTGATGAGTACCGAAGAGAGATAATCTGACATTATCAAATTTCCAATCAATATACTTATAGTCAAAAGATTCAAAGCCATCTTTTTCTTTAAGATTTTCAATTATTATATCTCTATCTAAAAGTATGAGTTTGGCATCTCTATCTTTGCAGATTCTTTCAATTGATGTCAGAAGATTTTTCTGATGGATGCCGCTGATTACAATATTCCCCTTTTTTATAATACCAGCCTTTTCAAAGAGTATCTCCTCCTCTGTCTCTCCAAGGTATTCGGTGTGGTCTTTTGAAATAGAGGTGATGACCTTGATTGATGTGTCAAAGCAGTTTGTCGCATCAAGCCTCCCCCCCATCCCTACCTCAAATACCGCAAAATCTACCTTCTGTTCATAAAAATATTTAAATGCGATCAGGGTTTCAAACTCAAAGAGTGTAAGATTATTTCTCTCTGAAATTTCTCTTAATAATTCAATGTAAGATAAGAGTTTCTCATCCGATATGTTATCACCTGATATTAAATATCTGTCATTGATCTCTCTTATGTGTGGGGATGTATAGAGGGCGGTCTTAAATCCGTGTGAGGCTAAAAGATTATACAGAATAAATGCAGTTGAGCCTTTCCCATTTGTCCCTGCAATTAGAGCGCCCTTTAACCCTTTATGAGGGCACTGAATCTCAGATAGGGCATTATACATCCTTTCAAGACCAGGTGAAATTCCCCTCTTTGTAAGTTCTTCAAGGTACGGATGAATCTTCATCAGAATCTAAATCTGTCAAATGAGTTGAGAGGGATTACATTGGGATCAAAGTTGTCTTTTATCTCTCTTCTCAAAGTATCATAGTATAGAGGTTTCATATGATACAGAAATACCGGGATGTTTTTGTGATTATGTAATTTTGAAAGTTCAGATTTGAGCATAAGGGGTGTGAGGTGTCTTGAATCATTTGCTATCTTTCTCTGGCTTTCCGGGAATGAGAGCTCAACAAAGATACATTTCAGATGCTTCTCCTTATTGGTATACTCCCATAGATTGTTTGTAGGTCCGGTATCTCCGCTTATGGCGAATGAGGAGTTTCCTTCAGAGATAATAAATCCCATTGTCTCAACTGTGTGATTCACGGGGATGGGGAATACATTAAGATTTCCAACTCTGGTCCTCTTCTTCGCCTCAAAAATTTTATATCTGATAGTTGGATTGCTCCTTGAAGGAATGCGTGTAAAGTCTGGCCAGAGGAGGTCATTGAAGAGATGCCTCTTCAGGACAGAGATAGTATGTCTTGTTCCCCAGATATTAAGAGGTCTCTTCCTCCTCTTTATAATGAGGTCTGATATCATTGAGAGGTCTTTTACATGGTCTATATGTGGATGTGTAAGTATGACATCATCTATTTGTAGAATTTCATCTATCTTGAGCAGGGTGACGACGGCACCGGCATCAAGGAGGACATTTCTGTTTAATAAGAGTGAAGTTGACCTGAATCTGTTGTAATCTCCACCTGATGAACCGAGAATTTCAATATCCATAGCTTATGCCTCCCCAAATTTCTTCTTCATCTCAAGGTATTCAAGATATTCTGAGAGAAGCTGGCGATTTGTAATTTTGATTCCATTATTTGTTATCTCTATAAGCCCCTTTTTGATGAGCCTGTCCAGATCTTGAGAGAGTGTCTCATAGGGTTCATCCAGCCATTCTGATATATCATTGAGTGACATCTGCAGTTCAAATGAGTTTTCAATAGATTGATTTATTAGAAAGTGTATAAATCTACTCTCAACATCTCTTAAGAGGATATTTTCTATCAGAATATCTGCCTCGTCAAGTCTCTGAGCCAATTTCTTAATGAATCTGAAGGATATCTCTGGATTCTGAAACAACATCTTCTCAAAAATCTCTGGCTCAAGGACAATCAGCATACAATCTTCAAGGGCAATAGCAGTGGCAGTTCTTGGTTTGTTGTTGATAAATGACATCTCACCAAAGAAATCTCCGGCACTTGATAAAATGGATAATGTCTTATTTTTGTCTCTAATCGCTCGTACTAGTTTTACCTTACCCTGCTGGAGAATAAATATCTCCCTTGAAAGGTCTCCCTGTTTGAAGATGATACTGCCCTTAGAAAACTTTCTGCCGTATTTCTCAAGAAGTGAATTGTCGTAACCCATAATAACAAACTCCTTTACTTCGTTTTCATAGTAAAGACACCATCCCAATCTTTTGGTGGTGGGTCTGTCTTAAATATCTCTATTCGTTCTAAAAATACATTTGATGGTTTATCTTCTCCACGAATATTAATAGTCTCTTCAAATTTTATCCTTGCCTCTTCAAACCTCTGCTCTCTATAGAGTTTGAGCCCTTCTTCAAAAGTAGCAATCCATTTTGGAGTCTCCTTTAGAATAGATCTTTCACCAATAATTTCGTATATCCTTACTGGTTCTTTCTTCCCCTTGACTCTTATGAAATCCAGCTCCCTTACTAAAAACATATCGTTTAGGTGTTTGATTGTCCCTTCGGAGGCAATGATATTTGTGCCATATTCTTTATTGGTTCCTTCAAGTCGGGAGCCCAGATTGACCTGGTCCCCAATCACCGTATATTCAAATTTGACATTTGAACCCATATTGCCAACTACCATCTCTCCAGTATTTATACCAATACCTATATTGATATCGGGGAGCCCTCTCTTCTTCCACCCCTCTCTGAGCCTCTTTAAAACCTCTATCATCTCTAGCGAAGCCTTCGCACAGTTTATAGCATGGTCGGGGGTATGAAGTGGTGCGCCGAAGATAGCCATAATTCCATCTCCCATATATTTATCCAGTGTGCCATTGTATTTGAAGATTATCTCTGTCATCGGGTTCAGATATTCGTGCAACAGATTTACAAGCATCTCTGGTGGAAGTTTCTCTGAAATCGTGGTAAATCCTCTAATATCCGAGAAGAAGACGGTTAGCAACCTCTTTTCACCGCCGAGTTTCAATTGATTGATGTCCTTCATTATTTCATCAACCACCTGTTTAGTAACATAGTAGGAGAATGCCTTTCTAATCTTCCCCTTCTCCTTCTCCTCGGTGATATATCTAAATGTAGATATCACTATTATTAGAAGTAGCATCTCCGAAATACTGATTGTTAGCTTCGTATAATAACCTTCTGTAAAGAGTATGTAAATTCCGGAGATATACAGAAAGATTACTATTACAGAGCCCAATATGCCATATTGTAATTTTGTCTTTGATAGGAGCAATGAGAGGATAATACCAATTATCAATAATGCCAGAGCCTCAAGGTGCATATAAAAGGGGATTCTTACGAGATAATCCTGATTGAGAATATTCTCAATTACATTTGCATGAACCTCCACTCCGGGAAATTCTGAATCCAGAGCAGTGGGTCTTCGGTCATAGACACCTAAGGCACTTACACCAATAATTACAAGTTTATCTTTAAGCTCCTCTGGATTGACTCTTTCAAAAAAGACATCAGAAAAACTTATATACTTGAAGGTCCTCCCTGGCCCATAGTAATTTATAAGATACATTGTCTTATCTTCAGAGGGATTCATAGGGATTTCATTATCACCCAGTTTGATTGATACACACCTCCCTTCGTTGTATAAGAGGTCTTCTCCCATCTGAACAATAATAGGTTTTTTAAGATAGACAGATAACCCCATTAGAGATAGGGCAGGGTAGTATTCATTTTTATACTTTAATATCAGTGGCACCCTTCTAAACATACCATCATTATCTGGTTCAATTGTAAAGAATCCTATATATTCAGATGCATCTTTAATCTTATCAATATTGGGTATTGCATTTTCATATTCAGGGATATTGCATATCTCAGGGTCACCCATTATTGAGGTGCTGAGACGTCTGTTCATAAAATATGGTAGATTTTTCTGCACTTCATTCTCAGTTAACTCTTCAATATGACTGAGATAGGAGCCGAGCACCACATCCTTTGCCTCTCTTATTGCGTCAGCAAGTTGCTGGTCATTGTCCTCACATCGGATGGCATCTGACTCAATCCCGATGCTCTCCTTAATTCGGGTCATAAGTTCTTCACAATATTGGGTAAATGGGTCTGGCTCAGCAAATATCATATCAAGTAATATTGTCTTAACTTTATATTTTCTATTCAACTTATTAATTGCCTCTGCCATAACAGATCGTCTCCATGGCCATCTACCCAGTTCCGAGATGCTCTTCTCATCTACATCTACAATTACAATTTTATCTGAGACTGCCCTCTTTCCACGCACAACAAACATCTGGTCCAGAAAACGCTTCTCAAGGATATTTATTGTGGCAATTTTATCTTCAATATCTGGAGTTATCCATTTAAAAAAGGAAAAGATGAAAGATATTAATATACCTATTGTAAGAGCTGAAACTTTAAGCCTTCTCATAATAGACCCTGTTTATAATACTGAAATCCATTTGTCTATATTTTTTTATTGGTGATATTGATTTTTTCAAAGGAATGAATATTTTTTCGGTGTGGTTGTTATAATAGATAAGGAGGTGTTTGTATGAAAAAGATTCTTTATCCAGTATTAATAATTCTGGTTGGGTTTGGTGCATTCTTTATAGGTCACGAGTGGGGTCAGAAGAGCCTTCAGGCTATGCCTCAAGGGAAAGTGCAGAGTGTAGCGGCAAATAATATTATTGCGAGTTCATCGGATGCACCTGCATCCTTTGCCCCACTGGTGAAGAAGGCTATGCCAGCGGTAGTAAATATAAGCGTGGAGAAGGTCATTAAGTACAATTTTCCGAAGTTTAAGAACTCTCCATTCCCTGATGACCCATTTGATGACTTCTTTGAGAGATTCTTTGGATTCAGAAATCTACCAAAGGAAGGGAAACAGACTGGACTCGGTTCTGGTTTTATCGTTAGTGAAGATGGTTATATCCTTACAAATTACCATGTGATTGCAAATGTGGATAAGGTAGTTGTAAAACTCTACAATGATGATACAGAATATCCGGCAAAGATTGTAGGCTCTGATGAGAGGACAGATATAGCACTTATTAAGATTGATGCAAAAAAATCCCTCCCTGTTCTGCAACTGGGCGACTCTGATGCAGCGGAGATTGGCGATTGGGTAATAGCAATAGGAAACCCGCTTGGTCTGAGTCATACAGTAACAAAAGGGATAATTTCATACAAAGGTAGGAAGGAGGTAAAGCCGGGTGGTCCACAGATGTATGCAGACTTTATACAGACAGATGCCCCTATAAATAGAGGAAATTCGGGGGGACCACTTTTGAATATGAAAGGTGAAGTGATAGGTATCAATGAATCCATCTCTGCAGTTGGCCAGAATATTGGCTTTGCCGTTCCTATAAATATGGTAAAGGTAATAATGCCTCAATTGAAGGAGAAGGGAGTTGTTGAGAGGGCTTGGCTCGGAATCACTCTGGGACCGGTCTCAGATGAGATAATGAAAAATCTAAATCTTAAAAATAAGAAAGGCGCTTATGTAAATTCTGTCTTTAAGGATTCTCCAGCAGATAAAGGAGGAATCAAGCCCGATGATGTTATAGTTGAATATAATGGTAAGAGGATTGATGTGGCAGATGACCTGCCGTGGCTGGTATCAAATTCGCCAATCAATAAACCAGCAAAGGTAAAGGTTATAAGAGAGGGGAAGGAACTTACGCTTGAGGTTAAACCATCAAAGATGCCTTCTGAGGAGGAACTGGAGAAGAAGGCTATAGGGCAGGTTGAAAAGAGTTCAGAACTTGGGATTGAGGTTGAAAATATACCACAGGATGTCTTAAATCGTGAGAGATTAAATTACGGGATCAGGGTCAAATCGGTTGCCCGTGGTTCACTGGCAGATGAAGCAGATATAAGACCAGATGATATCATTCTGGAACTCAATAACCATAAAATTCAGAATGTCAGTCAATTTGCAAGTATATATAAATCCATTCCCAAAGGGAAACCTGCAAGGTTTATGATATTGAGGGATGGGGCATTTTTGTATATTGTGATAAGGAAGTAGATTTATTAAGGAAAGAATCTTTTATTAGAACTCTTCACTTTCTTCACTATTCCTGAAACCTCCTCTGATGGGCTCTCTATCCGGGGAGGTTCAATTTTATCGTTTAATAAACTCTCAATTGTCCTGTAGACAGATTTTGCAACTCCTCTGGTATTATATCCACCTTCAAGGAAGAGACAGAGTCTGTTATTAGTATATTTATTTGCCAGAAATTTGAAGAACTCTGTGATTTTATAAAATCCTTCCTCTGTAACTTTCATAGAACCGAGGGGGTCCTTATAGTAGATATCGTATCCAGCAGAGATTAAAATTATATCGGGCTGAAACTTATCTGCCACGGGGAGCAGTAATTCATTAAAGATGTATAAGAAATCCTCATCGGTCCTGTGTGGCGTCAATGGGACATTTATAGTATATCCTTCTCCCCTCTCTTCACCTGTTTCATCAAAGTAGCCGGTCCCGGGATAATAGGGGTATAGATGTGTTGAGAAGTAAAGTATATCATCTCTTCTATAGAATGAACGCTGAGTCCCATTCCCGTGGTGTATATCCCAATCTACAATAAGGACCTTTTTTGAGAGTCCGAGATGTATTAGATTTGCCGCAGCCACTGCTATATTGTTGAATATACAGAATCCCATCGCCCTTGAGCTCTCCGCGTGGTGACCCGGTGGTCTGATAAGTGCAAATCCATTCTCAAACTCACACCTTGCAATCCTCATTGCTATTTCAATAGAAGAGCCTGCAGCTATAAATGCAGTTTCAGCAGAGTATCTATTCCCTGATGTATCTGCATCAAGTGAGAAATCCTTATCTCGCAATTTATTTATAAGGTCTATATATCCGGTTGTATGAACTTTTGAGAGTTCATCAACTGTTGCCTCTCTAATCGGGATTTCTGTAATTCTTTCAAGTAGTGGTTGTATCTCCTTATATATGTCTATCAGTCGCCCTGGCGATTCAGGGTGATAGTCTCCAGCAGAGTGTCTTATAAAGAGTTCACTTCTTACCAATGCCGTCTTCATTGATACCTCCAGTTTGAGATTTATTATAACACGATTTTTCAAAAATTGAATTCTTAATTTCTCTAATTCGTCATAGCCGAAACCAAAAGTCATAGAGGATATCCAATTTTTATCACTATTAGGGCCTGAGTTTTTCAAAAAATCTTCTGCGCATTTTGCGTAGAAGTCACGATTAAAGAATCTAAAACATAGATAACTACAATAATGAATGCCGTTACAGACCCTTTATGTAAAGTGGTGTTATCAAAGAGCCAATTTTTGATTTGTAATAACTGATCTCTGTATCTGCCCAGTTTAGATGAAGTCCATTGTAAGATAACCTGCATAGTAAAATAGTTATGTATAATTAACGGGATTAAGTAGAAGTTTATGAAATTGAAATTGACTTATTCATAC